>JAFYDQ010000185.1 GCA_017544705.1 Lachnospiraceae bacterium
GGGCAGGGATCGTTACGGCCGATCTTTGCGCCCTCTCTCTTGTACGTGGTCGACGTCTTCTGTTCTTTGTACAGGCGCTTGCGCGTCTCTTCGTCATAGATGTCATTCCACTCTTCGAGATTGTAGAGCCAGTCGGCACCTGCCGCGACCATGTTCTTGTAGAGTTTCTCCTTATCGAACTTCAGAGATACCTTTGTATCCTCTTCCATTTCATCGATTGGATTGGCTTCTACCAGGCTGTCATTGATCCCGTCAAGAAAGCCTGTCATCTGCATGATATCGATCCCGTATTTCTCGGCAAGTTCTTTTACCGTGCCTGTCACTTCTGTATCAGGCGCAGCAAGAAGCTGCTTGTAGATCTCCTTTTCTTTCTCAAAATAATCTGCCCAAAGTCTCTGCAGATCGCCTTTATTTGCTGTCTCCGAATACGCCATATCGCGCCATTTTTTCAGTAATGCCATAGTGTGGCCTCCTTACGTTTATATCGATTCCGTAATTTTTATTCCTATAATTCAAGTGCCTTAAAACATGCACTTGCCATATTATACATCAACTCCGCCGCGCATTCAACGAAAGGCTCATTTTAATATATTGTCATCCTCTGTCGGTATGTTTGTGATCTCCTGCATATCATTGACAATATCTCTGCTGAGTTCCTCTGCATCCTGCACAAGATCATCCGGTATGTCATCGGCAATGCTGTCAAGGACCGCTTCCTTTGCTTTTTCCACATGGTCAGAAAGAGCGCCGAGTCCGGTTTTATCAAGCATCTTCTCAAAGAATTCATCCTGTTTTCTCTGTGATTTTTCCAGTCTGTCTTTATACATCGCGAGCTGTACTTTGCTGACCGCAGGCGGATCATCCGGGAAATTGACCGGCATCGATGCACCGACAAAGCTCCCAAACAGCATGCGGAACAGTGCTTCCAGCATTCCCGGCACACCGGTAAAACCAAGCCGCAGTATGAGTAACAGATCCAGTTCGATGTACGATTTCTTTCCGTTCCATTCAAAATATGCAAACGTGTAGAAAATGCCGTCTTCTCCGCTCACGCTGCGGTAGTATATGATCCCTTCCTCCATATTTTCCGCCAGTTTCCCGACGCCTGCGCCAAATGCCTCATCCAAAATCTTTTGCGTGATCTCGGAATTACCGATCCCTGCCAGAAATTCCTTGATCATATTTCCGGCCACTACGGAAAACGTCTTTCCTGCCTCTTTCTGGAAGGCTTCGCTCTTCATCCACATCTTGAACAGTTCGGAGGCTGCCTTTTTGATCGTATTGAGCGTCAGATCCTTAAACGCACCCCAGATGGCGCCCGGGAAATCCGCTTCCCCGGTTTCCGCCATGTGTTGCAGGAAGTTCCGGCAACACGAATAAGCAAGGTACGCACCGATCAGCCCCAGATTCTGCTTGATCTGCCACGGGTGCTCCATTACGGAACCCGACAGCATGTTAAACGCAACGCCATCGCCCATGGATGAGATCTGCTCATAGAGTTTGATTTTTTCGACATCAAAGCACCGCTGGTTTAAGGTGGCATCCGTCAGTTCCTCCACACTGTCGAGGAAAAGCGTCGCCGCAGGCTGCACGAGTGCCTCGGTCAGATCGCCCGCAAGTTCCCCACCGTGCATCGTGGCATAAACCTTGGCCACATAGGTAAATGACAGGACTGCGATATATTTTGTCCACTCGGCGGTGGTGATCCACTGGTCATAGCAGTCCGACCAGAACAGCCACCGGTCACCCTCAGAGCTTGCCGCCAGATACCAGGCTTCGTAGATCTGCTTGCTCATCATCCGAAGAGACCGCCCGGAAGCCTTCCCGTTCCCGAGATATTCCTTCACATAGAAAACCCATTCCGCACGTTCTTCGTCATCCTCGATGTAGCGCCGCATAACCCAAAGAAGTTTTTTCAGTTCTTCCTCCGTATTGGAATATGGCGGCAGCACGGCACCGTTTAGCGCAAACGGCAGTTCCGCCGAAGCATCAACATCTCCGTAAGAAGCCGTGACCGGAAGATAGCAGATCCAGGGCGCTTTTTTCTGATAAGCAAACAGTTCCTGCTGTTGGTCAAAGAAGCACTGGTTGTCGCCGACTTTGTTCAGCTCATAGCGGTACTTCTTCACCATGTTGTCAATATCGGCGCTCTCGCCCCGCAAATGTTCAAAGGACAGGCGCATGCCGTCGGTGATGATCTGTGCCCCGCTTTCGGTATTCACTGCTAACGTAAAAATCAAACGCGGATAGATAAAGATCTTCTTCGGATCAACATCGTCCCCGTAGTATGCTTCTTTCGTGTAACAGTCGACCTGAATGCAGCCGTCTCTCACCTCAACCTGCTGCACCTCTACGGAAAGTCCTTCCTTATATACGCTTGCGGTAACGTCTCCGGATACACTTGATCCGTCTTCAAAGATCGCGGTAAGGCTCATCGTGCACTGATCCGGCTTGGCAAAAATGTCCGCCTCGTCTTTTGGTTCCGTGAGGTTTTTGATTTTGGCAAGATAGGTAAACTGATAGCCAGGATCAGGCCCGCAGCTCTCCATCACAAACTTCTGATCTGCCGCATGCGAGAAGGAAAATTTCTTCGCTTCTGTAGCGGCATTTTCCAGGTAGAAGCGGAGCGTGTAAACGCCGCCATCCCCCGCAATGACGTCGAGCGCGCCGGTATCGTGTAAGATCCAGCCGCCACCGGAGCCGTCCTCCGGGAACTTCATGGCAACCGCTTCCATCACATGGAAAGTCAGGTTGTTCCGGAAGGTCCCGCCAAGCCCGGTATAGGTAAAGGTGAGCACCACATCTCCCGTGGGGGCATCCTTTGGCACGCTGATGAGCACCGATTTATAGGCACCCTTCACCCCGTTATCCGCAACGGTCAGTCCGCGGCCGGAACCCATGATCCGCCCGGCAAGTTCCGGACAGTTCCGCTCCATGCCGCTTCGCACATCAACTTCTGCGATACGCGCCAGCACCTCCACGGGCTTTCCGCCTTTGACCAGGCGGTTGCCGAAATTCTTGCTCACATACATCCGGTATTTCTTTTTCTCTTCTGCGGTTTCGTTATTATTCGTCCGGTTTGCGCTGCTGCTTCCTGCCGCTGCTGCAGCCGCACCGCCGCCACCGGCAACCAAAGCACCTGCTGCGCCGATCAGTGCGGTAGAGAAAGCAGAAGGTTTATCGGACTTATTTCCTTTGTCTTTTTTCCCTTCAACGAGTTCCTCGCTGATGTCATAACCTTCTTCGCCGGCGGTATCCTTTGCTTCGTTGCTCACGGTCTCATCGTGCTCACCTTCGGAAACGCCGCCAAACCCATACATCTCCACACAATCCCCATACAGGGACAGGTCATCCGGCCAGATCTCGCCGCTCACGTCGTAGGATTCGTTATTGAGGGTGTCCCTGCCGGAATCCCTAAACGCGACGCCGCCGCCCGTGACATAGTCGTTCATGGGCTCGATGCTCAACGATGCGTTTTCCATCTGCCCGCTATCCGTTAAGTCAAACGAAAACTCGAGGTCCGCATCATCGTGGAATGTTGCCGTGCACGTTCCCTGTTCCAGAACCTGGCCATCCCAGAGATCATAGGTCTCCGTGATGGTGATGGGCGAATCCGGATGCAGCTCGCCGGTGGAATAATGATCGCCGTTGATATAGAAACCATTGCCGGTAAATGACATCGCATCACCGGTAATGCTGATCTTGGTCGTGCCGTCCATATCATAGAAGTTATACGGAGCGCTTCCGGAGATGTTGATCCCGGGCACCTCCACATGAACCGTGTCCCCGGAATACGTGACGGTGATCTCGCCTGCATTGATAAAATAGTAGTTTAAGATCGCATTCCACAGGTGGTCTGCTGCATTAATGTGCCCGTCCGATCCCTGCTTTCCAAGGCGCGGATTCGTAAATGCCGTGATGCCTTCCATCGAACAGAAATAGGAAAAATCACCCCGCATGCATTTATCGAGCTCTCCGTCCGGATAGATATCGTCCGCATTGGGCTTAAGCACCCGGATCGTAAACGTCTGATCAGCCGCCATAACGCTTAGTGCCGTAAACGGGAATATTACCGCAAACAGGATCAGGACCGCTGCGGTAAAACTGCATATTCTTTTTATCATGTGTTTTTTTAAACGCATCGATCGCCTCTCCTATATGACCTGTGTGCCGCTCTTTCCCATTGCAAGTGCAAGAATGAATCCGACAATGAAATGGATGCCTCCGATAAGCAGATGACTCCATTCGACGTCAAGCAGTGAAACGGAGATCGCCAGTGTGAAGCCCATCGTCAGCCCGCCAAGCAGTGCCTGGGTTCCGGGACTTGGGGCTTTCGCACCATTCGGCAATTTCTTAGCCGTTAAACCTCTGACCATGGAAAAGATCATTCCGGCACCACCGCCCAAAGATCGGCATGTAACAAGCATGCCGGAAACCGCCGCCATGGCGCCGGCAAAAGAACCTTCTTCCCCTGTGAAAAGCTGATAGAAGATCAGTGCGATCCCGATCCCCATCAGCATAAAACCGATGGTATTTTTGCGGAAATTCGCACCGGAAAATGCGCGTTTAAATCCGGCACCCAGTGTGCGAAAACCGCCGCCGCAGATTCCTGCAACCGCTGTTGCAACAGCTCCTTTTCCAAGGAGGCCGCCGATCGTTCCGATCACGCCGCGGTCAACGCCGCCCTTCGCAAAGGTGAGCCAGTTTAACAGCGTGGTCCCGATGTTTTCCGTTCCGTTTCGCATCCATACAAGCTGCACGACCCAGAGGATCGCCATGGCAAACGCCGAGATCAGTGCAGGAGCGACATGAAACTTACCCTTGCGATCTGCATTCGTACCGCCGGCAGCGGAGGCAATGCCCCGTGCCTGCGCCATGCCCTGCCTTGCAAGGTTTGCGATGTTCCCGATGCCGTCATCGAACATGCCCGTGCCGAATTCGCCTGGCGCATCCGCGGCAAACGCATTGAAGAAATCGGTCACCTGCTGCATGACGGCCGGCTGTACCTGAGCTGCTGCCTGCCTGCCGTACTGCATCGCAACCTGCCCACCGTACTGTGTCGCACTCTGGTCGGGCGTTGCAGCCTGCGCAGTCTGGTGACCGCATTTTCTGCAAAATGTGGCGTTATCTGCAATTTGTGCTCCGCATTGCCTGCAAAACATGGCCTTCCTCCTTATTCTAGTACTGCCGGATTGTATCCTGACTGTCGTCCGTGGATTTGTCGATCTCTTTGATCAGAACTTCATAGGAAGTCTTGTCATCCACGACGACTTTGACTTTGTCGCCGACACGGTGTCCCATCAGGGCTTTTCCAAGCGGCGACTCGATCGAGATGAGTCCCTTCAGCGAATTGGAACGGATCGTCGTGACAATCTTGTAAGATGCCGTCGAATGGTCATCACAGAATTCGACCGTGATCGTATTGTTGATCCCGACTTCATCGTCTGCAGAAGAATCGTCGATCACCACCGCTGTCTTGATCATCTTCTCCAGATAGCGGATGCGGCTCTCGTTACGGTTCTTCTCCTGCTTCGCAACCTTATATTCAAAGTTCTCCGAAAGATCGCCCTGCGCCCTTGCCACTTTTACATGCTCTAAAAGCTCCGGCCTAAGCGTCACGGTCCTGTATTCGATCTCTTCCTCCATCTTCTTAATGTCGGAAGCCGTCAGTCTGTCCTTCATATGTCATTCCTTTCCTAATTCAGCTTGTCAACTCTGCGATGGCGTTGTCGACCTGCTCGTATTCCTCCATGAGGTTTAGGATCTGCGCCTCGTCATCATCGATCGCATCCTGCAATTCCTTCAGATGTACATAGTCGCTGGCATAAGCAGGGTCGAGCAACTCATCCTTCTTGGCCTGCAAGTCGGTTTCGACCTGCTCCAGGTCCTTTTCAATCTTCTCTAATCTCTTCTGCAGGCGGGACAGTTCCTTGCCGGCCTGGTAAGATAACTGCGCCTTCGTGGGCTCTGCGCCGCTTTCGGCCTGCGCGGATTGCGTTTTCTCATTGGTTGACATAATGTCGTGCCGTCTGGCTGCTGCAGTCGATTCATTATGACCCATGAATCCCGCAGATCTGCCCCGCGGTCCGAAAGATCCGGAACCGGAAACAGCCTGCACAGGCGCGCCGGCATTAGTTGACATAACTTCAAGGCCGGTCTTCTCCAGATAATCCGCATAACCGAACGGATACAGTTTTGCCTCGCCCGGCAAAATCTCCAGCACGGAGGTTGCGATCTTGCTGATGAAATACCGGTCATGCGATACAAAGATCACGGTGCCCGTGTACTTGCGAAGCATCTCCTCAAGCGCTTCCTTGCTGAGCATGTCCATATGGTTCGTCGGCTCATCCAGGATCAATAGGTTTGGCCGGCTCTGGAAGATCTTGGCAAGCGCGAGCCGCACCTTCTCACCGCCCGACAACATGTTGACGGTTTTGAACACTTCCTCCTGCGTAAACAGAAAAGCACCGAGCGCACTGCGCACATCCTGCTGCATCAGTTTCGGGTAGGCATCCCAAAAATCGTTAAGCACGGTCTTCTCGGAAGAGTACTGTGCCATCTGTTGGTCAAAATAGCCCACCTCGACGTTTACGCCGTATTTAAACGACCCGGAAAGCGGTGTGACCGCTTCGGTCAATGTCTTCAAAAGCGTTGATTTTCCAAGGCCGTTCCCACCTAGGATCCCGAGCCGCTCGCCGCGTTTGACGGAAAACGAAACCGTGCATAAGGGCTTATCGGCCGCATAGCCGATCGTCAGATCGCGCACGAATAAAATGTCTTTGCCCGGCACGTGCAGCGGCTGCATCGAAGAATGGAAGACCCGCGTGTCGGCAGCATCCGGCGCTTCGATCTTATCCATGTGCTCGATCGCTTTTTCCTTGGAATGCGCCATCGAAACCTTGGTCGGATGATGCTTCATCTTCTCGGCAAGATCGGAAAGCCGCTTGATCTCCGCCTGCTGCGCGTTGTAATCCTTCAGCTGCTTTTCGTACCGCTCCCTCTTCTGCCTGACAAAATCCGTGTAGTTTCCGCTGTAGCGCGTGATCGTATGATGCTCGATCTCATAGACCGTGTCCACGATCCGGTCAAGAAACATGCGGTCATGGCTGACAACGACGAGCGCATACGGATAGGATTTCAGATATCCCTCCAGCCACTCGATCGCATTGATGTCAAGGTGGTTCGTCGGCTCATCCAAAAGCAAAACTTCCGGCTTTGAGAGCAGCAGTTTCATGAAGGCTAACTTCGTGCGCTGCCCGCCGGAAAACTCATTCAGTTTCTTATGCTTGTCCGCTTCGGTAAAACCGAACTTGGTAAGAACCGTATCGTATTCTTTTTCGTAATAATACCCGCCAAGATCCTGGAACGTTTCCTGTAGGGTCGTGTACTCGCTGATCAGTGCTTCATGCTCTGCGTCAAAATCACCCGCACCTTCCATCTTAACGACCAGCTCATCGAGCCGCTCCTTCATCCGGATGATGCGCGCAAAAACTTTGCGGATCTCCTCATCCAGCGTCAGTGTTTCATCGGAAAAAGAGATCTGCCGCAAATAGCCGATCGACGGGTTGCCGGTCTTGGCAAACACGCAGGGCGCATCATTTTCATGCTGCGTCATTTTCTGCTCGCCGCTGATGACTTTTAAGAGCGTCGTCTTGCCGCTGCCGTTGCGGCCGATCAGGGCGATCTTGTCGCGTTTATTTTTGATGGTGAAGTCGGCGTGTTCGAACAAAACTTCGCCTGCAAACTCCACGCGTCCGTTTGTAATCTGCAGAATCATACGTATACTTCTACACGTTCCTGCCCAACAACACTTTCTCGTCTCGCTCTTTGACGCGTTACGTCACACATTGCTACGCAATATGCGACAAATGCTCGAAAGGTGTTGTGCAGGAACGTTTTGCTATACGATTTCAGCAGAATACTTTCCGAGAGCCGCGTTGAAGAGCGGAACGAGGAAATGTATTTGCTGAAATCGCAATGATAATTGTCGCATCAATTTCGCACGATATTGGCGAGCATCTTGAACCCGTACTTCATGTAATTTAAGAAGACGCGGGGTTTTGTGATGCACTCGCCGAGCTTGCGGAAGATGTATTTCGGGCGCAGGTAGAAACTGAGCAGAATGTTTTTGCGCAGCTTCTCGACCTCCTCCTGCGATAAGTACTTCGTTCCGCTCATCGCCGAATGGAAAAAGTCAGACCCAAGCGGTGAGTCCGCCAAAAGGCCGAATTCCTTGGCGGCCGCATACAGTTCCGTGCCGTAGAACGGCAGTGCCATTTTGACTTCGATAAAGTTCGGGTCGCTCTCAAGGATCAACTTCTTGGTCGCAAGGATATGCTCGCGATTTTCCCAA
>JAFYDQ010000023.1 GCA_017544705.1 Lachnospiraceae bacterium
AAGCGTCAGTTCCACGCCCATGTCTTTCAGACAGTCAATGTAGGGATCATCCGCACTCGGTTCCTGACCCTCGTCAATGAACCATTCATACCAGATGCGCAGGTTCGTGGATGCCACGCGCAGCGTGTCGATCGTCTGTTCCTCCATGTGCTGGTCGATCAGTCTGACACCGATGATCGTTAAGATAATGCTGGTAATGCCAAGCGGCACCAGTGCTAACAGCAGCATCATCAATACAACGCCGACGCCCTTATTTTGTTTCTTTTCTCCCATTCGTAAGCCCTCTCTTCCTGTGAGTGTCAGTCTTGCAAGTTCGTCTGACAGAAACTGCACTAAAATATATATCGTCAGAAAATAGAGATAATACTAGTATTAGTATAACACAAATCGGTGGCGAATCAAGCGAAATGTGACGAAAATTGTAAACTCTAGTGGTCATTCTGTCACTTTGTAGTTTTTGTTGGGAAAATAATCTTTGAATGGATCAGAATCTGCTGTGTGCCGTAGCGATCGGGTCGCCCATGCGGACGGGGAATTCCTCGCCGGTCCCGACAATATGCGCCATGGTATCATGCAGCTTAACGGCATCCTTCTCAAGCAGCACGATGATCGTACTCCCGCCGTAGAGGAAACAACCCTTTTCCTCCCCGCGTTTGAAGGTATATGTGCCATGATGGTTGCTGATCTTACCGACCAGAAGGGCACCTACTTCCATCTGCACGGCGGTCCCGAAATGGTCCGTTCTCATGACGGTGTATTCCCTGGAATTCTGGACAAAAACGGGAATCTGTGCAAGCGCAACGGGACGGACCGTATGCAGAATGCCGGGGATCCTGATGTTTTCCCCTTTTGTGCCGGAGTCAAAATAGCTGTATCTGTGGTAATGATTGACGCATAGACGGAACACCAGGCAGAAACCGTCAGTAAACCGGTCGGCCAGTTCCTGATCCTGTAGCAGTCCCGGGATCGTATAGCGCGACTGTTTTACGGGCAACACCGTCTGGTCGTGGATTTGGTAGATCGAAAGCAGCCCGTCACAGGGAGAGGCAAATACATTTTCTTCTTTTGGAAAAGGCCGCATTCCCTGCTTGATCTTTCTGCTGAAGCAGTCATTAAAGCAGGTGAAATGAGATTCATATTCGAACAGGTCGATGTGATTTTTCTTAACAAACGGTTTGACAAGCAAAAGAGAAATGCGCGTGTCCAGAAAACGGCCGCACAGCGCAGACAATTGTGGTTTACATAATATCTTCAGAATCGTTCTTCCGAAAACGGTCTGATACAAAAAAGCAAGCATGATAACCTCGCAATCCGTTTAACCTTACAGAAAACGGAGTAACAGCAGGATCGCAAACTCGACCGCGCCGATCCCGATACAGATCAGGATGCCCTTCATGGTCGGCTTCTTTACCTTTAACTTCGATACAAACAGGCAGCCTGTGACGGCCATGCCGATAAAATAAAGCAGGGTCATGTCACCGGGCGTCATAAACTGGAACAGCATGATCGCCGGAAAGATCAGGGCAGCTGATGTAACCGGAAGGCCTTCATAGTACTTTCTGACACCGCCCTCCTCCTTCTGCCGCTTCTCTTCCATCACGTTGAAATACGCCAGACGGATCATGGCCACCAGAACATAGAGCATCAGGATCAGGAAGAAAATGATCGGCGCTACGATGTCCTGCGGATTCCCCGTGTCTCTGACCACCTTGTCCGGATACTTGATGGACTGGATCAGGACCGCTTCGCCGATACAGGCCGGCAGGACGCCGAATGCGACCAGGTCGCTTAAGGAATCGATCTGGATCCCGAACTTGCATTCCTCTTCCGTCCGGTCTTTCTTGGTACGTGCGACTTTGCCGTCAAAAGCATCGCACAGTCCGCAAAACAGCAGAAAAAATACGCCGATATACGGATGACCGTCGCCGTGCAGGGAAATAAAAATTCCAAGCCCCGCCGAAACCAAAGACAGATACGTTAATACCACCGTGTAATCATAAAATCCGATCATAGCAGTCCCTCATAATCCCGTTAATGATGATGTTTTTTCAAAAAGTTCTTATACCAATATGCAAATGCGATGATCAGCAGACTAATCAGCACACAGCTGTAAAAGGAAATACTGCGGCTCAAAAGATCCAGGTTGATCGCAACATCGTTGCCCATCATGTCCCCCAGTCCGTCAAGAAGCAGATAATCCGAAACACCCTGTCCGCCGGGGATCGGCACACAGGTGGCTCCGATCGTAACAAAAGCCTGCGTGATCCACACGGAGACCGCATTGTCAAAGGATCTGCCCATGGCTAAAACAACCGCAACCGGAACACAGATCTGCGCAAAACGCTGCAGGAAGTTGGCAAAGAAAGCCCGGATGATCTCTTTTTTGTGTCCTTCCAGCATGCCGACGCACTTCTTATAATCCGAAATAACTTTATCAAGTTTGTTCTGCCAGTGATCAAGGCGCCTTAACAAATGCAGTTTATGCAGGATCAGGATCAGTTTCCCGAAGATCTTCTGCAGGATCACTTCGTACCTGATCAAAAGGATCAATCCAACGGCCAATAGTGCCAGGATCAGATAACCGACAAGGATCAGGATTTTTGAAAAGATATTAAAATGAATAAAAACAGACGGCCGGATCACAAGCGCCAGCAATCCGACGATCATGATCGAGATCGTATACAGGATCAGATTGACCAGAAGCGCCAGCGTAACGACCGCAGCCGGAATCCCGTCTCTTACCATAAAGAAGGCACTGGCAGGTTGTCCGCCGGTCGCAGAAGGCGTAACGGATGAAAAATAGATATCCGCCGCGGAATAAACAGTACATTCCGTTCTACGCTTCCGGTATCCGAACGCTTTCAGGATGATCCGCAGTGCATGACCTTCCAAGAAGATAAAGCAAAGCATCAGAAAAACAGCCACAGACAACCATACCGGATTCCCCCGCTTGATATAGATCAGGAAGTTTTCCATGGAAAAATGATGCGCCTGTGATATGACTGCCGATATACTGATGATGCCGATCACCAGCGCTGCCAATGACCAGAGCAGATTTTTCTTCTTGTTCAAAGTTTCCCCTTAGTCCGTATTCAGAACAATTATATGCCCTGTCTTGGGAAGCGTCAATGGGCTGATAGTTGACATAATAATACTTATGTAACTCAAACACCGGAGGTCATGATATTGATCGCTTTCTTATGTACGGAAATCTCGCAAGCCGAAAATGTTCCGCCGAATTCCCCGTCCACCGTCCAGGACAGTTCATGCTCAGACTCAAGCGTAACACGTGTTATCTGTTTAAACGAAAGGTATGGATTCTTCGTATCTCCTTTTCGGAGTGCCGTAATGATCGCCTGCAGCTCGATCAGATTCTTCGGTGCTTTGATCAGCAGCAGTTCCATCTTTCCGTCATTCATCCTGACATCCGCTTTCCCGAACAACTGTAATCCGCCGACCGATACGGAGTTGCAGACCGCGCCGAACAGATAGTCCCCTTCTTCAAAATCACCGCCGGCACGGATACGCAGATGATGACTGTAGCGGATATTCGTCGAGAGTTCGCTTAATGCATTCAGGAAATAAGCAGCATACCCCATCACATTCTTCCACTGTTGTTTGGTGTCGTAACTGATCTCGGTAAATGCACCGAACGCAGCCACATAATTAAAATAACGGTTGTTCATCGATCCCACATCATAGGAATAGATCCCGCCGTAGAAGGCTGCTTCAAGGCAGCGGCTCTTGTTGGAGGGAATCCCAAGTCCTTTGGCGAAATCATTCGTACTGCCGGAAGGAATATAAGCGAGCTTGGGTTTATGCGGAAGATACATGATCGCATTCATGACATGATTGAGCGTTCCGTCCCCGCCGCTGCACAGGATCAGGTCCACCTCTTTTCCATAGGAAGCCACAAGTTCTTCGGAGGTTAAGCTGGTACCCGGCAGGATCGGATAGACGATCGGCTCGTAACCGGCTTTGGCCGCCTCGGTAACGATCTTCATCAGGTGATTGCCTGCTCTTCCCATTCCTGCTGTTTCGTTGATCAGGATCAATGCCTTACGCATAGTTCTCCTCCTATCCGACATAAAATATCGTACGTTATATAATTCGCACCATGACGCTGTAGCCGCATCCCGTCTCCGTGGTCACGTGCACAAAGGTCTCTCCTTCGGACTGCGGGATCAGTGTCCCGTCCTGCCAGATATCACAAATTGTCGGATCATCCGTTGCAAACTTCAGTCCGATCTGCAACATTTCCTCGCCCCTCATCTCCCTGATCCGGCAATCCGCATATACCGCCATGGGACGGACCTTGGTGATAAACGGTGTATGTAACGGAACCTGGTAAACTCTCGTCATGGGAAAGAAGCCGGTTACATCCGACAAAGGCCGCGTCGCATCCGCAACGCAGAACGCAACCTCACGGCATACGTCTTCATATGTAACGGTAACGGATGTTATTCCAATCCCCACCGGTATGATCCGCCCGTCTTCCACGGTTGCAACCGCGGGATCGGAAACCGTATAGGTGACATCTTCTGATGCAACCACATGACCGCCGTGATAGCCGTCCCTAAGGAACTGCCGGATCAGCAGCGGTTCGCTCCCCATGGTTGCATTATACACCAGCCGGTCGGTTTTGATCATCCTGGGCGACGTACTGCCGACACCGGGCGCGCAGTTTAACGGTGCGCTCAGGTTTTCCCTGCCCTCATCGCTTAAATCGATCTCATCCGTCCAGGAAAGCGCCACGTTCACAAACCGGGTTCCCCATACACCCCAGGCTCTGTGATTGGAACCACTGTAAGCATAACCGATGATCATCGGATCCCCGGGTTTGATATGCCCGCTCGCATCACTCATGATCCCGCAGTTGTGACAGCGCATGATGATATTGGTATTCAGTTCCGAAACCCGCTCATAATGGACACCGTCTGTAGATTCATAATAAACTAAACAGCTGTTATTTAAAAAGCGCCGGTTGGTTCCGATCGCGATAAACTTCTCTGCGTCTTCCACATATGCAACATCCCAGCAGTCCGCATCCTGATAGCGGTAACCTTCCTCTCCGTCCTCCGTATCGGAACGGTCTGCGGCAACACCGCGGTAGACGACATCTGCCGGCCATAATTCTCCGTTCATCCTCACCGAATAAACTTCCGTTAAGCGTACCCGCTTTGGATCCGGGGAAAAGGAATCCTTGGTCGTATAGACGTAGAGTGTATGGTCCAGGATCACAAAGGACGGTTCCCCGCAGCCCCAGCCGATATCCACGCCGTCAAAATAGATAAACGGCGCCGGCAAGCCGCCCCAGCCGTTTCCGTTCCATTTTTCAAACGGACCGTCCGGCTGTTTGGATCGCGCCAGAAACAGGCTGTTGCACAGTCCTTTTTCCTTTTTATTGATGGTTGATGAATACCCGATGTAATAATATCCGTCATAATAGAACACGTCCGGATCGCAGACGGATAAAGCATCCGGGGAATTCGGCGTCGGACATAAGACGATCTTTTCCTCCGACCAGGTATGTCCGCCGTCATCGGAATGTTTATAGGAAATGTAATCATATTCCCGGTAGCCGTCTCCGGGTGCGGAAAACCAGGCGTCGATCCCGCCGTCTTCCTGAAGCATGATGGACGGGTTGAAGCGGTAATCCGGGTGATCTCCCGTAGCAGGAGTAAATACATCCCAACCGCTGTCTGCCAAAGTCAGCTTTGCGTGTTTCTGATCCGGGTGACGGTCCGCACTTTCCATCGTCTGCAAGCCGGACACTTCGTCCTTTAATGCCTCCGGATTCAGATCCGACAGGTCTTCCTGCTCTGTTGTTTCATCCGGCTCCGTTATTTCATCCGGCACATTCTCCTTTGCGGGTACGCTCTCATCCACCGTCTCCAAAGGCAGCAGCATCCGCAGGATCTCCTGTGTACACCCCGTCTGCAGAATGGTTAACATAACTGTGCCTATGATGCACCCAAAACGAACATACTTCTTCATGATGTTATAATGATACACACAGATTGACAGTTTTGCAAAAAAAAGCTACTCTTTTGATGTTATGAGTTACCCTGCTTTGATCGATATGCATATGCATACGGATGCTTCCGACGGAACGGATTCGCCGGAAGCGATCATTTCTGCCGTAAAAAAATCCGGCCTCGGGATTTTCTCCGTGACCGATCATGATACCGTACTCAACTGCCAGATCATCCGCACGCTCATTCAAAAGGATGACCCCTTGTTTATTAACGGTGTGGAACTCTCCTGCAAAGACGAGCACGGAAAATACCATATTCTCGGATATGCTTATGATGCTACGGATTCTCCCGTTACGGAACTGACGGCGTTTACGCACAGTCAACGTCTTCAGAAAGTCCGTATGCGCCTGAAGATCCTGGAAGATGAATACGGTATGACCTTTCCGCAGGATGAGATCGATGCACTGTTTCTTCTCAATAATCCCGGCAAACCGCATATCGCCAATCTGATGCTCAAACACGGATTTGCACAAAACCGCGAGGAAGCATTTGCGAATGTTCTGAATAAAATCCGGGTAAAAGGCATCACAACGATCACGCCGCAGCGCGCGATCTATGCGATTTTAAAAAGCGGCGGGATTCCCGTTCTGGCACATGCGGTCTTTGGCGACGGCAGCCAGCTGCTTCATGAAGAAGAACTGCACCGCAGGATCCGGGAGCTCAAGGGCATGGGACTGATGGGACTGGAATGCTACTACTCGGGTTTCTCTCCCAAGCAACAGAATATGATGATTTCATTTGCCGACGAGTATGATCTTTTGGTCTCTGCCGGCAGTGACTATCACGGGAAAAATAAAATGATCCCCTTAGGAGACACGAACCTTCCGGATGCCAATACGGCAACAGCGCATCTGCATGATTTTCTCGATAAGTGCCTGTCACTAAGCGGTTATTGATCCTGATACCCATGCTCCTTAAGCCAGCCAACGGACTGCTTCAAGGCATGGATCGTCTTCGTTTCCAGAACACATCTTGCATGCCGTGATTTTGCAAGTGCAAGCCGCTCATCGAGCGCGATTTCTCCATCCCCCAGCGCCAAATGATTTCT
>JAFYDQ010000186.1 GCA_017544705.1 Lachnospiraceae bacterium
AACGAACGGTACGGGCGAAAGATTCGATGTTGATGCTTTCGTCGAAAATAAACTGAAACAATTTGCTGCGATGGAACATGATTTTGCCTCGCTGTTTACGTTGATGTTTTCCGAAGAGGAAAACATTCTTTATGAGCGGGGGGAAGGATTTTCCACAGAGAAGATCACTTACGGGCAGGCAAGATCAAATGCCCTGAAAAGAGCCGCCGCGCTTACAAAACAGCTGGCGGAAGAGAAAAAGGATGCGGTGGTCGGCCTCTGCATGGAGAACGGTCCGGAATGGATCGAGACGTTTTGGGCAATTCTTGCAGCGGGATTCCGTCCGCTGCTTGTCAACATCAATCTGGATGAGGACAGTCTGAACGAAGCATTCAAGAACACGGATGCCGTTGCAGTCATATCGGATGCTCGTCCTTTTCAGATCAAAACGATCGGCGCAAGGTCGCTTCTTGCCGGCGGCACGGCGGCAGAGCCGGTGTCTTTCGGAACGGAACTGATGGTCATGTCTTCCGGAACCAGTGCGCATATGAAGATCTGTGCATACGGTGCGGAGGAAATCTATTACCAGATCGGGGACAGCCTGAAGATCATTCAACAATGCCCCAAACTGAAAGGCTTTTACAACGGTGCCTTAAAACAGCTGGACCTTCTGCCGTTTTACCATGTGTTTGGCCTGATTGCCATGTATCTGTGGTTCGGCTTTTTCTCCAGAACGTTTGTCCATCTTCCGGACCTGTCGGCACAGACGGTGCAAAAGACGATCATCCGGCATGAGGTCACGCATATCTTTGCGGTCCCCCTGTTCTGGGAGACGGTTTATGAACAGGCGATCCGCAAGATCCGTTCCCGCGGTGAAAAAACCTATGCGAAATTTGAACGTGCCCTGAAGCTGGCTGCGAAACTGGGAAGGATCCCCGCACTTGGCGAATGGTTTTCGCGCATTGCTTTTGCAGAGGTCAGGCAGAACCTGTTTGGCGAGAGCGTCCGGTTTATGATCACCGGCGGAAGCAATATCCGAGGCGAAGTCCTGGCATTCTTCAACGGGATCGGGTATCGCCTGGCAAACGGATACGGCATGAGTGAGATCGGAATCTGTTCTGTGGAACTTGGTGGAAGCAGTCTGTATTTAAATAACGGGACGGTAGGCAAACCCTTATCCTCCCTGCAATATCAGATCGGCCCCGACGGGGAATTATTGGTGAGCGGCAAAACAATGGCACGCTACATCATCGAAAACGGGCAAAAGATCATGCGTCCCGAATGGTTTCATACGCATGACCTGGTAAAGACGGAACACGGGCATTATCAGATCCTCGGGCGCGCAGATGACCTGGTCATCGGCGGAAACGGTGAAAACCTGAATCCGAACCTGATCGAAGAAGCCTTCCGTTATCCGGGACTGAACGGGGTCTGCCTGATCGATGCAAAAGGACCTGTCCTGATCTGTTCGGTCTCAAAGGGGATCTCGCAGAAGGCCTTTGAAGAGACGGAGCAGTGGGTCAAAGATCAGATCGTAAGGAGCAATCTTGCGGGAAAGATCACCCGATTGCAGTTCACGACGGATCCCCTGCTTGCGGAAGGCGCGTTCAAAGTGAACAGAAGACGCATCCGCGAGCTGTATCTGCAGGAGGGACTGCATCTGCTTGATGCGGATACGATAAAGAGCATGAACGTATCGGACGATGAACTGGCTGCAGAGGTTTGCGCCGCGTTTGCAAAAGTGCTTGAAAAGGACGAGAAAGAGATATCTTCGACGGCGGATTTCTTTTTGGATCTTGGCGGAACCAGCCTGGCATATTTTGCGCTGATCAATATCCTGCGGGAAAAATATGACCTGCAGTTCCCCTTGAGTCAGGGAAGCACGATCACGACAGCGGACGGATTTTGTGAATATATCAGGTCGAAAGTGAAAGATGGGAATTAGATTTGTCAATCTGTTTACGAAAGTCACGGCATGGCCCGTGCAGTTTCTCTGCTTTCGTACACGGATCCTGTATGAAGATAAAGAAAAGCAAAGCCGCAGGATACGGGGCAGTGCCATCATCATTTCCAACCATACTTCGGTATTTGATTACGCGGTATTCCTGTTTGTATTCATCGGAAGGACCCTGCGTTACCAGATGGCGGAGATCCTGTTTGAGAAGAAACCCTTATGCTACCTGCTGAAGGGACTCGGCGGCATCCGCATAGACCGCGACAGCCATGATTTTTCTTTTATGGCGCGCTCGGAAGCAATCTTAAAGCAGGGCGGCGTGATCGGGATCTTTCCGGAAGGACGTCTTGCAAGGGAAGGGGAGGAGCGGCCGCTGCCGTTTCAGCCGGGAGCAGCATACCTGGCACTGTCCACGCAGGTTCCCGTGATCCCCGTTTATACCAATGGCAGCTATTTTAACAGAAAGCGCGCCGTGGTCATGATCGGTACGCCGATGCATGTTTCCGATTATACGGATCCTTTATGCAGCGACAAGGATAATATCGCAGCAGTGAATACGGCCATGCGCGATAAGATCATCGCACTTGGAAAGAAAGTAAATGAACTATCTGTTTTATGATTTTGTAAAGATCACAGCGGGTCTGCCGGGGCTTCTGGCGTTCCGGCCAAAGCTGCTCTATCACGATCCCGGCAAGAGGGAGCGGATCAGGGGCGGTGCATTGCTGATCGCGAACCATTTCGGTTTTTTCGATCCGATCTATCTGCAATATGCTGTCTGGTACCGGCGGATGCGTTTTGTCTGTCTGCAGTCCTTTTTTGACAGCCGCGCGGGCTGGCTGTTTGAGGCGGTACACTGTATCCCGATCAACAGGGACAACATCGGAATGGATTCGATCAGGACCATTATCGACAGCCTGAAGGAAGAGAAGCTGGTTGCCATGTTTCCGGAGGGACACGTCAATGAAAACACCGGGATCGATCCGTTTAAGTCGGGAATGGTCTTAATGGCCATGCAGAGCGACAAACCGATCATTCCCGTTTATATCCGGCCGAGAAAGCACTGGTATGAGCGCCTGGTCCTTGTGATCGGTGAGAAGGTGAATGTGAAAGAGGTCAGCGCCGGCAAGACGGGAATGGCTGCCATGGAAGAAGTGGCGGCGATCTTAAAAGAAAAAGAAGAAGAATTGAAAATACAAGCGGAGGAATGGAAGAGATGAAAACACCGACAGCCGAAGTATGGCGTAAGTACATGGATGCGGAAACGTTTGACCGCATCAGGGAAATGGATTCCGTTGCACAGATGTGGGCGTACTGTGTCAGCGAATATGCGCAGGAGACCGCCATTACGGATCAAAAGCCTTACACCTATGCCGAACTGGATGAAGAGGTTGCCAGAATGCGTACGGCATTTGCGGATCTGAAAAAGGGAGACCGGGTCGGCATCCTGATCCCCAATTCCTATCTGTTTGTGAGAACCTTTCTGGCGGTTACGACAGCGGGTCTTACGGCCGTGATTTTGCCGGCTGGGCTTGATGAAAAGGCGGTATACGGCTGCTGCATGAAATTCGGGATCAAAAGACTCATGTATGCACCGGAACTGAAAGATAAGGCCGATGCAGCCTCCAAACTGCCGGGAGCACCTGAAATGCTTTCCGCCGATCCGATGCCTGCTGAGAAGACGGATGCTGCAAAGGTAGAGGGTAAAGATCCTTGCGTGATCATGTTTACGGGCGGTACGACCGGAAAAAGCAAGGGCGCACTGCTTTCCAACGCGGCTGTAATGCAGGGTACGGTCAACGGCTGTTACGGATACAAGCAGGTCTTCAACCAGCGCTATCTGCTGATCCTGCCCCTAAGCCATGTGTTCGGCCTGATCCGGAATCTGATGACCTCCCTGTATACGGGTTCTGATCTGTTCATCTGCCGTGACAACAAGGACATGTTCCGCGATATCGCAACCTTTAAGCCGACGATCCTTGTCATGGTTCCGGCACTTGCGGAGATCGCTCTGAACCTCTCCGCCAAATTCGGACGGAACATGCTCGGGGAAGATTTAAAGACGATCATTTGCGGTGCGGCACCGGTTGCGCCTTACCTGGTTGAGGCGTATCATCAGAAGGGGATCGCACTGCTTCCCGGATACGGACTGACGGAATCCGCAAACCTGGTTTCCGGCAATCCGGACAGCATCAATCGTTCCGATTCGGTCGGGATCATGTTCCCGAATCAGGAATACAGGATCGAAGACGGGGAACTCTGGCTTAAGGGGACCAACATCTTTACGGGATACATCGGGGAAGAGGAAGAAGCCTTTACGGAAGACGGATGGTTCAAAACCGGTGATCTTGCGCGCGTGGATGAGGACGGATTTCTTTATATCACGGGCCGGATCAAAGAGATCATCGTACTGCCAAACGGAGAGAACGTTTCTCCCGCGGAAGTGGAAGCCCGCTTTAATGCCCTGGATTTTGTACAGGATTCCCAGGTGTTTGAAGATCAAAACGAACAGGGAAAACCGATCCTGGCACTGGAGATCGTACCGCGTCAGGCGCTGCTTGCAACCAAGGGAGCAGAAGATGCGAAGAGCTACATGATGCAGGAGTTGGAAAAAGTAAACCGCAGCCTGCAGGGATACCAGCAGGTAAACAGGATCGTGATCAGAGAACAGGATTTTGAACGGTCCCCCAGTATGAAGATTGTGAGATATAAGAAATGAAACGGGAAGAGATCATAGAAAAATTGAAAGAGATCCTGGTGCAGGCGGACGAGAGAATGTCGGACGCCATCAGGAATTGCGAACTTGACTCCGATCTTCGGACCGACCTTGGGCTGACATCCGTCGGGATGCTCTATACGGTGATCGTGATCGAGGAGACGTTCGGGATCCGGTTTGAAAACGTGGGAATGAATGACTTCGCGACCCTCGGTGATGTTGTGAATTATCTCGAAGCACATATGAATCAATAAAAATCAAAGACAGGAGATTAACAAAATGAAGACATTTGAGATCTTGGCCGATGCGACCTGTGATCTGACGGAGGAACTGCTTGAACAGTACAATATTACGGTAATTCCGGGACACTTGAGACTGCCCGACAGAACGGAACATCTTTCCTATCCGAAATGGAATCTGTTCTCACGAGAAGAATTCTATGCGGATCTGAAGAGACGGCCGAATGAATACAGCACATCGCCCGCCAACGTGGAAGAGTTCGCAAGAGCGTTCGAGGAAATCGCCGAAAAGGGCGAGGATATCCTGGCACTGACGATCTCCGGCGGGATCAGCGGTGCATACGGATTTGCAACGCAGGCAGCAGCACAGGTCATGGAAAAGTACCCGAATGTGCAGATCAACGTGATCGATTCGATGCGTTTCGGACCGGGTCACGGTCTGATGACCGTACATGCGGCAAGAATGCGTGATGAGGGCAAAGACATTAACGAGGTTGGCAAATATCTCGAGGAGAATAAAAACCGTTATCATCAGGCCGGATGGCTGGATGATCTGTCCTTTGTAGCCAGAAAGGGACGCATCACACATCCGAAGGCGTTTTTCGGTACGCTTGCCGGTGTCAAGCCGATCGGTGAATTTGACTATAACGGCTTAACAACGGTACTTGGCAAAGTCAAAGGCGTCAAGGCGGCTTATGCCGTGCTCTTAAAGTATATGGAGGAGACCATTGAAAACCCGGAGGAACAGACCATCTTTATCGCACAGACCAACCGTCTGCCGCAGGCAGAGGAATATAAGAAAATGATCGAAGAGAAGTTCCATCCGAAGGAAGTGCTGATCCATGACGTGCATCCGCTCTGTGGCGTAAATATCGGTCCCGGACTGATGGCGGCTTATTATGTCGGCAAACCGATCTCTTCGGACCTTTCGACGGAACGTGAGATCTTTGAAAAAGCGGCTTTGGGGGTGAATGCATGAAAAAACTGACACGTAAATCCCAGATCATCCTTTATGCGGCATCCGGATTCGGTGTCAATCTGCTGAACCTGATGATGGGTTCGTATTTATGCTCCGCGCTGATCGCGGGCGGCTTTGCGCAGGAAGTACTTCCGTTTCAGACTTATATCGGGAACGACCTGGTCATTCCGGCCATTTGGGCGGTCTTCGGTTTTATCGCGAAGCTGATCGACGGGATCATCGATATTCCGATGGCAGCTTTTACGGATTCCCTGCGCTCGAAATTCGGCAGAAGAAGACCTTCGATCATCATCGGCATGATCCCGATGATCTTATCCTTCCTGCTCTTTCTTGTGATCCCCGATAAGGGCGGCGCTTCGGTTCTGAATACGGTTTATTACGGGGTGATGCTCTGTATCTTCTATATTTCCTATACGCTGACCATGGTCACGTTTTATGCGACGTTTACGGAGATCGTGGAAACGGAAGCGGAACGCTCCCTGCTTTCCAACGCGAAGTCCGTATATGACATTTTCTATTTCATCATGGGCTATGTGGTTGTCCGTGCGTTCTTAAACGGCATGAACATCCGTGTTGTGGCGTTGCTCGTTCTTCCGCTGGTGCTGACCA
>JAFYDQ010000024.1 GCA_017544705.1 Lachnospiraceae bacterium
ATCCTCGTGGACGATTATATTTCCTATATCCTGCAGACGATGTCCGAAGGATCGCAGATCATCACGGCAGACCAGTTTAACGATTTCGTGGATCATATGCTCAAGAGCGGGCCCGAAAATTATGCCGCCACCATGGGCATTGCACAGGAGAGCGCATCGCTGCTTTTGCCGTCCGCCATCCTGGTAAGACGGATCCTAAAGGCAACAAAGGCTGAGCAGATCTGGGCACCCGGTGTTTCCCTTGCGGACGGGATCGCCTATGAATACGGCGAGAAAGAAAAGATCATTAAAAACAGGCATGACTTCGAGAACGATATCGTTGCCTGTGCCGTGAACATGAGCAAACGTTACCAGGGAGATGCGCAGCGTAACAAGCTGCTTGAGGATGTGGCCGTATCCCTGTTTGACCAGACAAAGAAGATCCACGGATGCGGGAAGAGGGAGAGACTGCTGCTTCGCATTGCGGCACTCTTAAATGACTGTGGCAGGTTTGTGTCTTTGGAAGCATCTGCCGAGTGCGGTTATTCGATCATCATGGCAACGGAAATGATCGGCCTGTCCCATGCGGAGAGAGAGATTGTTGCCAATATGGTACGGTTTAACAAAACGAATTTTGATTACAGCGCAAACATGGGGAAGGAATCCTATCTGAAGATCGCAAAGCTGACGGCCATCTTCCGGGTTGCCGACGGGATCTGCAGGAGTTACCGCACAAAGGTAAAGGATGTTAAGTTTGCCATCCGGGAGGATGAACTGCTGATCACCGTGGATGCGGATGATGAGATCACGCTGGAAAAGGGCTTTTTCGGAAGAAAGGCATCCATGTTTGAAGAAGTATTCGGGATCCGTCCCGTATTAAGACAGAAAAAGGCAGCAGTTTAGATAAAAGGAGGATCTGATGGAGAAAACAGATCTGAGACGTCATGAATACTATACGAACCGGGAACTGAGCTGGCTTGCGTTTAACGAACGCGTGCTCGGCGAAGCAAGGGATAAGAGCAATCCGCTGTTTGAAAGGCTGAAATTTCTGTCCATCACGGCATCCAATCTGGATGAGTTTTTCATGATCCGCGTTGCATCCTTAAAGGATATGGTAAACGCCGGTTATGAGAAAAAGGACGTTGCGGGAATGAGTCCGCAGAAACAGCTGAATGCGATCCACAAAGAAGTACATGAACTGGTGAATCTGCAATATTCGACTTTTAACCGCTCCCTGCAGCCCCTGCTGTTACAAAGCGGCATCCGGTTCATCTATGCGCACGAAGAACTGAATGACGCACAGTGCAGGTTTGTCGACCGCTATTTTGAGGAAAACGTGTATCCGGTACTGACACCGATGGCGTTTGACTCTTCCAGGCCGTTTCCGCTCCTTCGGAATAAATCGCTGAACATCGGCGCGCTCCTTTCAAACAAAAAGAAAAACGCCGTGGAATTTGCTGCCGTACAGGTGCCGTCCGGCCTTCAGCGGATCGTACAGATTCCGGATGATCAGGAGACCGTCCTCATTCTGCTGGAAGAGATCATCGAGCGGAACATGCATAAACTGTTCTTAAATTATGACGTGCTCACCGCGCATCCGTTCCGGATCATGCGTAATGCGGATCTGACGATCGAAGAAGATGAAGCCGCCGATCTTTTGAAGGAGATCGAAAAGCAGATCAAAAAGCGCCAATGGGGTGAGGTGATCCGTCTCGAGGTCGGAGAGGATACCGATAAGCGGCTGTTAAAGATCCTGAAAAAGGAACTGGAGATCAAGGATGAAAACATCTACCACATCAACGGACCGCTGGATCTGACATTCTTAATGAAAATGTACGGGCTGCCGGGGTTTGAACACCTGAAGAAGAAAGTACATGTTCCCGTGCTTCCGAAGGTTTTTGCACAGGAAGGTTCCGTTTTCTCAAAGATCAGGGAACACGATATTTTATTGCACCATCCGTATGAGGATTTCTCGCCGGTGATCTCGTTTATCCGCGAAGCTTCCACGGATCCGAATGTGCTTGCGATCAAACAGACACTGTACCGTGTCAGCGGTAATTCGCCGATCATCGCGGCGCTTGCACAGGCTGCGGAAAACGGCAAACAGGTATGCGTGCTCGTGGAACTGAAGGCACGGTTTGATGAGGAGAACAATATCGTCTGGGCAAAGATGCTTGAAAAAGCGGGCTGTCATGTCATCTACGGACTGGTCGGATTAAAAACACACTGTAAGATCACACTGGTTGTCAGAAGGGAAGAAGAGGGCATCAAGCGGTATGTGCATCTGGGAACCGGTAATTATAACGATGCAACCGCCAA
>JAFYDQ010000025.1 GCA_017544705.1 Lachnospiraceae bacterium
ATAAGTGTTAAATACATAGGAAGTGTATAATGGAGACATGCTAACAGTATATTATATTTCGATGGTCATCATATCGGTAGCCCTGACAATTGTGCTTGTGCTTAAATGGCGCAAACGTTTTGATGTCAGTTTCGCACTTGTTTTCCTGATGGTGAACATTTCGAATATCGGGTATCTGGCGGCGCAAACATCCGGAAATCTGGAGGAAGCCCTGTTGTCACAGAAGATCATTTATCTTGGCGGCTGCTTCCTCCCGCTGTTCATATTCTTTGCCGTCATAAGACTGAGCCGCTTTCATGTGCCGCAATGGGTAAGAGCGATCATGGTTGCCATATCAGTCCTACTCTATGGCGGGGTAATGACGATAGGATTTTTCCCGTTTTTTTACAGGAGTGCAATCTTTAAGATAACGGATGGTATGCCCGTCCTCATCAAAGAATACACGATGGTCCATACGCTGTTTAACGTTGTCATCTTTCTTTATTTTCTGGCAGGTATCGGCGTTCTGATTCACACCTATCTCAAAAGGATCGATGTATCACGTAAGATCCTGAAACTCCTGTTGGTCCCGTTCCTTCTGTGTGTGCTCGGATTCTGGCTTGACAAGAGTTCTTTGTTCGGTTTGCAGGTCCTTCCGCTTTTATACGATATTGCTCTTGTCATATACCTGATCATCATCAAAGAGATCAGTATGTATGACATCATCGATATGGGGATCGATGCGCTGGCAAGAGAAGGGGATACCGGATTCATTTCTCTTGATACCGATCTTGATTATCTCGGAAGCAATGAGGTTGCAAAGAACATCATACCGGATATTAAAAGGGTTGCAATCGACACATGTATCAGGGATTACAGACTGTTCGACGATAATCTGATCAAATGGCTGAACGAGTTTCTTGCGGCAGAATCTGAGGGAAAGAAAAGGGATCAGTTCACATGTAAAAGCGCCGACGGCAATCGTGTCTATTACGTCAATGTAAGTAATCTCTTTGACGGCAGAAAGAAACGCGGTTACCAGTTCTTCTTCGTTGATTACACGAAGGATTACAATTATAACGTGAGACTTGAGAAGGAAGTCAAGCAGAAGACGGCGCACATTGTCGAGATGCACAACGCACTCATCATGGGTATGGCGACCATGGTCGAGAGCCGCGATAATTCCACGGGAGGACATATCAGAAGAACAAGCGAACTCGTACGCATACTGATCGAGAAGATACGCAGGTATTCAAACGGGGAATTTGATATCACCGACGAATTCTGCGAAGCGATCATCAAGGCGGCACCGATGCATGACCTCGGAAAGATCGCGGTTGATGATGAGATATTAAGAAAACCTGGACGTTTCGAGCCGTGGGAATTCGAGAAGATGAAAGAGCATGCGCATGAAGGGGCCAGGATCGTTCATGAGGTGCTCAAAGGTACCGACGATGATTATTTCAGAGAAATCGCCCAGAACGTTGCCCATTTCCATCATGAGAGATGGGACGGTTCCGGTTACCCCGACAAGCTCTCGGGGGAGCAGATCCCTCTTGAGGCACGGATCATGGCAATTGCCGATGTATATGACGCCCTTGTTTCCAAGAGAGTGTACAAGGAAAAGATGAGCTTTGAGCAGGCCGATTCCATCATAAGAGAGGGTATGGGCTCTCAGTTTGACGCACGTTTAGAGCCTTACTACAACAAGGCAAGACCGGAGTTTGAGCACTACTACACAGAGATAGAAAATGATGTTACAGAAAAGGAGGATATGATTCATCCCATATGCAACCATCGGACTACGCTGACAAGAAAGGAAAACCTTCATGAAAATCTATGATATCTCACAGGAAGTGTTTACCTGCAAGGTATACCCGGGAGATCCGAGCCCGGAGCGGAACAAGATGCTTCAGATCGCAAACGGGGATGTGTGCAATCTTACGGCATTTTCGATGTGTGCGCATAACGGTACGCATGTGGATGCACCGTATCATTTCATGGATGGCGGCAACACGATCGATCAGGTTGACTTAAAACGGTTTGTCGGTTATGCGTATGTGACTTTTTTCGATGGTACGATCACAGCGGAAGCGGCGCGTTCGATCATGGAAAAGGCAAAGGCGGCGAATGCGATGTGCAAAGACCCATCTGATAAAGCGTCCGACAGGATTCTGGTCGGGGGAAAGGTAGTCGTGAGCGAGGAAGCAGCAAAGGTTTTTGCAAACGAGCAGATCTTTCTGTTTGGGAATGAATCACAGACGGTTGGCCCTGAGGATGCACCGATGGCTGTCCATAAGATCATGCTTCCGGCGCAGATTGTGCTGCTTGAAGGGATCAGGCTATCGGGCGTTGCAGAAGGCGTGTATTTGTTAAATGCCGCACCGTTGAATCTTGGCGGTGCCGACGGAGCACCATGCCGTGCGATCCTGATCAGCCTGTAAGTTATAAGATAAAATGGTAACAAAAACGGAAAGAAGAGACCGGTCATGACGGAACTGTCCATAAATGCATTACAGACGCTGACGATCGGCGGGATCCTCGTTTCCGTGATCGTCTGTGTCCTGCATGTCACCAATGTCACTGACATTACATTTGACAGGACTTTGCGCGAAATGTGTATCGTGTTCTTTTTTACCACTGTCGGGTTTCAGGCGGATGTCAGGCTCTTAAAAACCGGCGGGATGAAGCTCGTTATCACGACCCTTTTGATCGCCTTACTGGTGATCTGCCAGAACGGTCTTGCCTTCGGACTTGCAAAGATGTTCGGCTTGCCGGCTTCTCTCGGTATGTGTACCGGTTCGATATCCATGACGGGCGGTCACGGTACATCCGCAGCATTCGGAAGTCTTCTTGAAGATGTGGATGCGGGTTTACAGGGGGCCGCTACGATCAGCATGGCAGCGGCAACCTTCGGACTGATCGCAGGATCTGTAATCGGCGGTCCGGTTGCCAATCACATCATTATCAAGAAAAACCTTATGGGAACAGCCAAAGCGGAAGGTGAGGGTAAGCCTGCGAGTTCCCTGGTTAAAGTCAAGAGGAATACGGTTGACAGCTACGCGGTTGCAGCATTTCAAATAGCCCTGGCGGCAGGCGCCGGGACACTGCTTTCGGATCTGATCTCCAAAACAGGGATTACCGTGCCGAGTTATCTCGGAGCGATAGTGGTTGCGGCACTCATCCGAAATATCGGGGAATGTACGGGAAAAATCGACATCAACATGGATCACATCGAGGACATCGGAAACATCATGCTGCCGCTGTTCCTGGGCACGGCCATGATCTCACTGAAACTCTGGGAACTGCTTGATCTTGCGATCCCGCTGCTTGTGCTGTTGACCGCACAGACGGTATTTATGCTGTTGTTTGCAAGATTCATTGTCTTTAACGCACTTGGAAAAGACTATGATGCGGCAGTTATGAGTGCGGGTTTTTGCGGATTCGGGCTTGGCGCCACACCGAATGCCATGGCGAACATGAAGGCCGTATGTGCAAAATACGGTTATTCCTTCCGGGCATTCATGATCGTTCCGATCGTCGGATGCTTTTTTGCCGATATGATCAACAGTGTCGTGATCACGGCATTTATAAATCTGATCCGGTGATGCGGATGGGATTTATTCATCGGATTGATGAAGCCTTATTCAGTCATGCCGGTTGGGCCAGACCGCAATATAATAAAATGCAGATGTATCCGGAAGATCTGTTTCAGGTAGTCGGGCATAC
>JAFYDQ010000026.1 GCA_017544705.1 Lachnospiraceae bacterium
ATCACAATGATATAAATAAAAAGGACACTAAAAATCACAAGCCCAAGATTGATATTGATGGGCTTGCGATATTTGGTGATTTTTTCAGTTTGTTCTCTCCCCTTAGACAACGATCTATTTCCTTACAGCGAAACAATCACTTTCGATTTCAATGCATCGGGAAGTTCCGATTCATCGACAGACATGCTGATCACAAAATATACGTCGAATTGTTCACTGATCTTTTCCAATTTCTCCAAAACGGGCTCGGCATCCTTCACATCCGTGATGTTGGCCATTACCATAAAACTGTCAAAATACATCTGTTCCAAATCATGATCCTGAGAAACAATACCACAGATAAAACCTACAAATTCATCCGGAGAATTGAGCGGATATTCGGAAACATTGATCAGGCGGATCTTATTCTTCAATTCGTACATATGCTTGGAGTTTTTATCCAGATATACGATATTGCCGCTGGCGGTCTTGACTGCCGTGTTTACCTTGTCAAGAAGATGCTTTGTCTTTCCTTTACCCCTTCCTCCGACAATGAGCTGTATCATAGGCGTGTCCTCCTCTAAATAAATGATATCTAAATTATAAAAGATTTACCTTGAAAAAACAACCTTACGGTTCAATTTATGGGATCATTTTCAGCAGGTTATTCATCTGTCCGTATAATGCATCCTTGTCATCGGTATTCATCACAACGGAGACAAAGGATTCCCCTGCAGCATTGTTGGATAACAGGATCAGACAGTTGCCGGCAGCCTTTGTGGTTCCCGTTTTCCCGCCGATCACACTGACGTTGGAAGGCGGATTGACGCCGCCGGACAGATAATTGTTCGTGGTGATATAATGCATTTCTTTGGTGTTGCCTTCTGCATCCGTATAGGTGGACGTATAATCTGTCGTGTGGATGATCTCCTTGAACTTGTCATATTGCATGGCCGCTTGAAAGATCAGATATAGGTCATAGGCGGTTGTATAGTGATTATCATCCGTCAGACCGTGCGGATTCACAAAGTTCGTATTTGTTGCACCAAGCATCTTGGCTTCTTTATTCATGAGCTTGGCAAATTCTTCACTGGAACCGGATATATATTCGGCGATCATGACACCGGCGTCATTGCCGGAATACATCAGCAGACCGTGCAAAACCTGATCCAGTGTCAGCTTATCTCCTTCTTTAAACCCGCAAAGCTGTGCACCGGATTCCGTGATCTTAACATTTTCGGATGCCGTGAGCACATCATCCAGTTTCCCGTATTTTAAAGCCAGATAGGCGGTCATTGTTTTGGTAAGGGAAGCAGGGTGAAGCGAACGGTTTACGTTTTTCGCATACAGGGTGTCGTGATGTGTGATGTCGAATA
This sequence comes from Lachnospiraceae bacterium, assembly GCA_017544705.1. Taxonomy (GTDB): domain Bacteria; phylum Bacillota; class Clostridia; order Lachnospirales; family Lachnospiraceae; genus UBA2868. Next base: position 1,356 of record JAFYDQ010000026.1, read on the forward strand.
ACCCTGCTGCAGAAGCCAGGGAAAGGTCTGCCTTAGGAAGCGCGATATCATTTGGTGCAACGCAAAGATCGGCAGCGAAAGGCGTTGCAACATCTTCAATACAATAAGAATCAAGAGCGTATGCCATTGTGGTCGTATTGGGATCATAAGGGATCCGAAAACTCTTTGAACCGCAACCCGTCAGAATCAGGATCAAAAGCGGGAATAACAAAACGATTTTCAGACTATTTGTACATTTCACGCCACTCCATATCTCCTCTGTCCAAAGATTTGATCAGCAGTTCCGCCGTTGCAAGATTGGTAGCTAACGGAATATTGTGCATATCACATAAGCGGATCGTATATCCGACATCCGGCTCGTGGGATTTGGGTGTCAGGGGATCACGCAGAAAGATCATCAGATCGATCTCGTTGTGCTCGATCTGTGCCCCGATCTGCTGTTCACCGCCGAGGTGGCCGGCCAGATATTTATGAACGGTCAGGTTGGTAACTTCTTCGATGAGCCTTCCCGTCGTTCCCGTCGCAAATAACTCATTTTTGGAAAGGATCCCGCGATATGCAATACAAAAATTCTGCATGAGCTTCTTTTTCGAATCATGCGCGATCAGTCCGATATTCATTGTAACCTCCCTAAAGACGTGGCGTCTGTAATTTGATATTGATCACAAACCCGATTCCGATAAACAGGCTGACAAGAGAAGTCAGACCGTAACTGACAAATGGAAGGGTCAGTCCCGTATTCGGAAGTAATCCTGTTACCACACCGATGTTGATGAAAGTCTGGAAGCCGATCAGTCCGGCCATACCACCTGCAATAATGGAACCGGCAAGGTCTTTGGACTTACGGGCGACCATGATGCATTCCAAAACGATCAGAAACAGGAGCCCGAGGATCACGCAACAGCCGATAAATCCCGCTTCTTCTCCAACAACGGCAAATATAAAGTCTGTTTGCGCTTCCGAAATAAAGTTACCGTTCTTTACCGATGCGATCACGTTGTTGTTCAGTCCTTTTCCGGTCAGCTGGCCGGAACCGATGGCCATGATCGCATTGGAAGTCTGGTACGCTTCGGTCATTGCGTATTTTTCAGGCTGCAGCCATGCCAGGATACGGTTTCTCTGATAATCCGTCAGGATGGTCTGCCCTTCTTTCAGGACCATGTTGATAAAAATGATCACGGAAGGGACCGCAACCAGAAATGCCGCTATGACCAGTTTATAACTGATACCGCCGATAAACATAACAACTGCAAAGATCACCATCACCATAATGCTGGTCGACAGATCCGGCTGATCAAAGATCAGGTAAAATGGCGGAATGATCAGTCCGACGCAGGATAAGATCACGCGAACGGTATTCAGGTTATCCTTATGTTTCATGATAAACTGCGCATAGAATAAAATCAATAATATTTTGGCAAGCTCAGACGGCTGAAAGCGGAATCCCGCGATCTCAAACCATCTTGCGGCAGAACCTACGGATTGACCGAAAAAACGCACCATGAGCAGGATTGCGATACAGGCTGCATAGATCAGCCAGTAAAACCGTAAAATGAAATTATAAGGGATCAGAGCCGTGATGACCATGGCCCCGACACCGAGCATCAGACCCTGCACCTGCCTGGCCATCAGTCCGCTTTGCGCGCTGTCAATAAACTGTGCACCGTAATAGGTAAGCCCGATGACCAGCAGAACCAGATAGATATCGATTTTTTTCCATTGGTAGTCTCTGAAATCCTGTAACATTATCCTAAACCTGCAGCTGATTTAAAAGAGCCGTGGTAATCGCTTCCGTTTTGATCATCTCATCTTCCACAAATGCGATCTTTGGCGCCTGTCTGTTCTTCCAGATCGTATTCCTGACAGGATCGGCAGTATTGTATTCCCCGATCGTGATATTGCTTGGCTTCATATCAAGAGCAACGATAAAACAGGAACTGTTTCCGCCTGCACCGGCATGTGCATCCCCGTAAAGCGTGCCGAGGATCACGATATTACCGGATGAGATGACCTGTGCACCGGGATTGATGTCGCCTAGAATGATCACGGAAGATTCGGTTTCCAAAACCTGTCCGGCCCTTATGGTCCCTTTATAGAACTGTCCGTCTGTATGGTCACCGCTTTGTGTGAATTTGGATGCGGCTTTCAGGTATTCCTGATTTTTCTCTTCATCCTTTCCGACAACGCAAAGAACGGTAAGATCTGAATGATCGCAGATCGCATCCACAAGCTTCTTCTCTTCTTCCACAGTCAGTTCCCTGCCTTCAAAGGAGATGATCATCTTCGCATCTCCGAAGAATTTGGCGGATGACAGAAATTTCGCGCTCGTTTCACTCAGAATTTCCTGAAACGGTGCATTTGCATCCAAAACAACGGATAAACCGTTCGGAAAGCTTTTGATCATAACAAGATTTTTCATGATAACTCCTATGTTTAACCTGAATTAGTCGCTGATATCTTCCGCTTCTTCCATATTGGCGATACCGTTGATCAGGGATTCGCGGTCTTCCAATTCGAAGAAATACTTGAAAACGTCTGCGGCAAATGCGGCGGCATTACCGGATGTATATCCGTATGCGATACGGACCGAAACGGTGATCTTGGGTTCCTCATATGGCGCAAACCCCAAAAACAATGCGTGGTTTGTTCTGGATTTGGAAGTCTGTGCCGTACCGGTCTTGCCGGCAACCTGCAGATCAAATCCTCTGAAAGCGGCAGCTTTTTCCACAACGATACGCATGCCCTGATGAACGGCGGACCAGGTGGTTGCGGGAAAATCAATGCGATTCCTGAGTACGGGTCCGAATTTGGCAACGGTTCTGCCTTCCTGATCTTCCACATGATCGATCAGGGAATAATTATAACAGTTTCCTTTGCTGGCAACGGCCGTTAAGTATCTGGAGAGGCCGATTGTCGTGTAGTTGTGGGAGCCCTGTCCGATCGCAGAGTCAACAGGCAGAACATCGGAAAACTTCGGCTCGTTCTCTTCCATTTCAATTCCCGTTTTTTCGGTCAGACCGAATTGATCCGCATAAACACGTAATCGATCCAGGCCTCGCTTTTCCGAATACAGTTCCGTCATCAGGTTTGTGGCAAGACGATAACCGGTTTCATAGAAAAAGCAGTTACAGGAATTACCGATCGCATTGATGATATCCATATCCCCGTGATGCCCCGGATAGCACCAGCAGTGTTTTTCTTCATTCAGGGTATCCCATACGCCGGCACAGTAAATGGGCTCTCCGAGATTGATCACGCCGTCCTGAAGGCCCGCAACGGCACTGAGCATCTTAAATGTTGAACCCGGAGCGGTCATCTGCTGGGTGGCATTATTGTACATGGGACTTGCCAGATCGTTCATCAGTTTGGCGTAATAATCGGCATCGATCGAATTGGCAAGTTTATTCACATCGTAACTCGGATATGTGACCAGGGCCAGTAATTCGCCGTTGATATTTGTGACCACACAGGAACCGCTGCAAGGGTCGAGGGCTAACTGCGCAGGTGTGATCTCGATATTCGCGATCTTGTTGATCATAAAATCATAGGCGCTCGTCTCTCCGTTTTCCACCTGTGCCTTTTCTTCCGGAGAACCGTAAATGATCTTCTGTTCATAGAGGATCATGCAGATCTGCTGACCGGTCAGCGTATCATCATGGATCATATATTTGAACATACGCTTGGAAAAGCCGGTGTTTTCTTTGAGATCATCGACGATAAACGCAACCAGCTGTTCATAGACCTCATCAGAGGAGGAATACTGCTGGTCCATATTGAATTTGGAAATGTCGATCCAGTTTTTGGATATCGCATAATTCAGATAATCCCTTAAGGATATGGTCTCATCGATCGCCCATGCGATATAGGTCTCATCTTCTTTGTCGACTTTGTCTGAGATCAAGACGCCGGTATTGTTGGAGGACAAACGGTTTACGATGTAACTCTCATATACCTGGTATTCTTCGCTCAGCATATTGTAAGGTGTCGATGTCGAAAGAAGTTCCGCACGTAAATTGTTCAGAACCTGATCCTGTCTTGCCAGATAGTTTTGGTAAACAAGACGTTCGAACGTACCTGCTTCGTTCTCCCGCATATGCTCCACGGAGATGACATTGTTGTTAAACAAAGCAAAATATACGTCATCAATGGGAATCTTCATGCTGGAGGATTTTACCGCGGAATTATCATATTCCTTCTGGTTTATGATCTTTTTAACCAGAATACCGGCCAGTTTCTGCTCGAGCATGTTATAGATGGCCTTCTGGAGGTCGGCATCCAGGGACAGATAAACATCATATCCGGGCTGCGGTTCCACATGTTCGGCAGTTTCAATGACTTTTCCGACATTATCGACAAAGATGACGTCCTTGCCCTTTTCTCCCTGCAGATACTCCTCCATTGCTTTTTCGACACCGGCCTTTCCGACGGTGTCATTCATATTGTATTCGTGCGGCGATTCCTTAAGATCTGCAAGATCTTCCTGGGAAGCAGCACCGGTATAGCCGAGAATATGCGCAAAATATTTGCTTTCGTTATAATGCCTGAGTGTTGCCTCTTCGATATCCACACCTGGCAGGTCCGCCTGGTTTTCCAGAATGATCGCGACTGTCTCCGTACATACATCCGAAGCGATCACGGTGGATAAGTATTTTTGATAGGCATTGGTGCTGAGCGAGTATCGTATGGTAACGATCTGCAGGATCTCCCTGTCGGTATATCCTTCTTTGGGAATGAAAGAATCTTTTCCTTTGCCTTCGGTCATCTTACCGATCGCAAACTTATCGGCGCTTACCAGATAGTCGATCACGTCATCCGGTGTGGCGTTTCTTTCTTCATCCGTAAGATCCGAGGTATTGGTCCGGCCGTATACGTCGGCAAGAAAACGCAGCAACCGGTTGCCGGATACGGAGTACTCATATTCGCCTCTATCGTTAAGAATGATATTAAAGTTATGAATGACCTCATCACCCTGCGCTTCGACCAGTTTGATCGTCCGGTAGATCGTGTCATTCAGATCGGCGTTCTTTTTTGATCCGGATTCGTATATGTCTTCTATCGTCACGGAATAGGCCAGCTCGTTATATGCGAGCAGTTTTCCGTTCCGGTCATAAATGTTGCCTCTGGTACTGTTGATCGTGGTTTCCTTTTTGATCGTCAGGGTAAAGTTATTCAGATAATCTTCACCGTTTACGATCTGAAGCACAAACAGTTTCTGCACAAGCACCGTGAATAAAACCGCAAATATGATCAATAATACAAATAACCGGGAGAAAATGATGTTTCTCAGCCAGTCCCTGAAATCCTCAAACAATTATGCGTTCCTCTTTTCCCACAGTTCCAGGCGTTCATTGATCCAAAGGATCAATTTGTAAATGATCAGCGTAACGAGAATCGTATAGGCGATCTCCGGGAGAAATATATGGATAAAATAAAAACCGAGATGAAACTTGCCGCGCAACATGAACAAAAAGATGAAACAGAGGAAGCAGTAAGCAAGTTCACTACCGGCGATCAGGATCATGGGCAGCTTGATATCTTCCGGATAAAACAGGCTTCTGAAAAGGCCGTTCAGATATCCGATCACCAGATACACAAGCGCATAAAAACCGAGAATATCCCCGAAAAAGACATCCATGATCAGGCCGCAGAAAAACCCGATCACCATCCCTTCGTTCTTGCCCCGCATGAAGCCGAAGGAAGAGGTGATGATGATCATGATGTTCGGCACGATGCCGCCCATTGATATTCCCGAAAATACGGAGCTCTGTAAGAGAAAACCGATGATCACGATACAGAGCACGACAATTTTACGTAACATGATTAATCCTTTTGTTTCTTTTTCTCCAAAATGACAAGGACCGTCTCAATATGCTTGAAATCGACAGCCGGTGTGATATAGCCGGACTTTGTCATGTTGTTGGCATCTTTGTTGATATGTGAAATATAGCCGATGGATATACCGGGCAGATATTTATCACTGATGTAAGAAGTGACGATCTGATCACCCTGCCCGACCATATCCTTTTCGTCGATCAGCTGGGAAAACTGGATATATCCGTCATTCATCAGTTCCAGATTACCGGATACGATACATAGATCCGATGTGGACAGGACCATGCTGCTGACATTGGCGCTGTCATCGATGATGGACCGAACGGATGCCCAGTTTGGCCCGACATCGGTAACGATACCGACAAGACCGCCGCCTGCGATCACATTCATGTCCTTTTCGATCCCGTCATTTTTACCTTTGTCAATGAGAAAGAAACTGAACCAGTTTCCGGCATCCTTTCCGATCACTCTTGCACCGACTTTATCGTAACCCGCATAGCGTTCGTCAAGCCCGTACAAAAGTCTTAATTCGGATAATTCAAATCGGTCCTGCTGCAGTTCGTTGATCTGAAGTGTCAGGTCGGCTACGGTGTTCTTCAGCTCTTCGTTTTCTTCGGTCAGTTCCTGCATACGTTTGATGCTGTCGGATCGGGATGTCAGCCAGTACCCGGCTTTGGATATGCCTTTTTGAAAGGGAACGATCGTATACCCGGCGATCATTTCGAATGGTCCGTTCAAAATATTCGTTGTATACGACAGAACCATCAGGATCACGCATAGAATGGTAAATCCGAGAAGGATATATTTACTTGGTATGGATAATTTGGATCTTTTTGATCGATTTCTGGCCATGAAAACCCCTTATCTGCTGAAATCATCCATGGAATAAACCACATTGCGGAACAGATCGTTTTTGATGATCTGTGACAGCCCGAAAGCGACGCTGTCCTCGCGAAGCGGGGAAATATTGACTTTCAGACCGGTGTTATCGCTGATCAGTTCGTGAAGATCGCCGATCGCCGCACTGCCGCCTGTCAGGAAAATGCCCCGTTTATAAATGTCGGCTCCCAGCTCCGGCGGCGTACGTTCCAGGATCACGCGCACACTGTCGATGATGGTTTCGAAGTTTTCATGCATGGCACGTTCGATCAGGATTGTCGGGATCGCACGTTCCACGGGCAGACCCGTCACGATATCCCGGCCGTAAACTATGGCGTCCTCTTCCGCTTCTTCCAGTTCGGGCAGGGCGATCTTAACGCGTTCCGCCGTTTTGGTACCGATCAGAAGATTATATTCCTTACGGATGATGTTCCGGATGCTTTCATCAAATTTCTTTCCGCCTGTTTTGATCAGTCTGGATAATACGATGCCGCCAAGAGAAAGGATGGATATTTCGGTTGTTTCGTAGCCGATATTGACAACAAGGATTCCCTGCGAATTTTTGATGTCGACGTTCAGGCCGATCCCATCAGCGATCGCTTTTTCGACCACATAGATGTTCCGGGCCCGGACATTACTGTCTTTAACCAGGTCAAAAAAGGCACGCTTTTCCACCTGCGTGATATCGGTCGGAACAGACAGAAAGAAATCGGCTGTCCGCAGATTCCCTTCCAGTTCATCCATGATAAAGTGATGCAACAAAAGCTGCATATGATGGATCTCGGCAATGACGCCGTTAGTGACCGGATAGGAAACGGTGATGTTTGCGGGGGCTTTTTCATACATTTCAAACGCTTCGTCCCCGTAAGCCATGACCGTTTTATGGTTTTGCATTTTCTGTACGGCGATCATGTTTTTGTATCTTGCGATCGTATCTGTGATCCCGTTATATATTTTAATATTGCTTGTACCAAGATCGATACCGAATGCGTTGACAGGCATTTGGCAATTCCTCCGAATCTTTTTCTTTATCGTGAAATGATCGTTACAGATAGCCGGCTTCTTTTAAACTAACATATTGCCGGTCTCCGATGATCACATGATCTAACAGCGGAATATTCAGGATCTCCCCCGCTTTTCGGATTTCCTGCGTAACCAGGATATCATCTTTTCCGGGCGTTGCGTTGCCGCTCGGATGGTTATGGATCAGCATCAGATAGACCGCACCTGCGCGTAATGCCCTGAGAAACACTTCTCTCGCGGAAACAAGGGTATGATTTACACACCCGATCGAAATGATCTCATCCGAAAGAAATCCGCATCCGCCGTTTAAATACACGGCGATCAGCTGCTCCCGGTCAAGATGTCTTAATGCCTCCATGTAATGATCGGCGGTTTCTTTCGGCGATGTAAAAATCAAATGCGCATTCTTCCCTGCGCTGTGGATCCGCTTACTGAGTTCCGCAATGCATTTTAAGCGCATTGCTTTCACGGGTCCGATGCCGGAAATCCTGACCAGTTCGCTAAACGGTTTCTGATACAGTGCAAGCACACTAACATCCTCCCCGGTCGAAAGCACCCTGCGCGCCAGTTCCAGGGAGGAAGCATCTTGCGTCCCGTTTTGCAGGAGAATTGCCACAAGTTCCGTATCGGTGAGCGACTGTGCGCCGAAAGCATGAAACTTCTCATACGGGCGTTCGGCCGGTGGCAAAGCTCCGATTGCAATATGTTGCATCCAATGTCCTTTCTACCACACTCTCCGATAGAAGCACATAAGATATCTATATTATTCTATCAACGATCCCATAGTTTTTCAAGTTTTGCAGCGCCATGAGAATGCCGAGTTTTGCATGGAAAAATGTCAGACCGCCCTGAAAGTAAACGGCATACGGCTCACGGATCGGAGCATCTGCGGATAATTCGATGGAGGACCCGGATACAAAAGTACCTGCGGCCATGATCACCTTGCTGTCATATCCCGGCATATCCGAAGGCTCTGCCGAAACAAAACTGTCAACCGGAGCGGCCGCCTGGATCCCCTTGCAGAAAGCAATGACGGCATCGGCGGATCCGAGTGTTACTGCCTGGATGATATCATGCCTGCTTTCCGCAGCCCCCGGTACGGCATCAAAACCGAGTGTTTCAAACACATTTGCGGCAAAGATGGCACCTTTCAGTGCGGCGCTCACAACGGACGGGGCAAGGAACAGGCCCTGATAGAAATTGCGCATCACGGACAAGGTGGCACCGACTTCCTTTCCGAGACCCGGAGAAGTAAGATAACATGCGGCATTTTCAATGCATTCATGCGTTCCCGCGATGTAGCCGCCGATCGGCGCCAGCCCGCCGCCCGGATTCTTGATCAGTGAGCCGACCGTCATATCCGCTCCGACATCGGAAGGCTCCAGTGTCTCTACGAATTCTCCGTAACAGTTGTCTACCATAACAATAAGATCCGGTCGGATTTTTTTGACGAATGCGATTGCTTCTCCGATGGCGGAAACGGATAAAGTGGGCCGTACCTGATATCCTTTTGAACGCTGTATGGCGATCATGCGGACGTGTTCATCGATCGCTTTTTCGATTGCCGGCAGGTCAAAAGAACCGTCATTTTTCAGATCGACCTGTTTATAGGATACTCCGTATTCGGCAAGAGAACCTCTGGAGGGCCTGATGCCGATCACCTCTTCCAAAGTATCATACGGTTTTCCGGATATGGAAAGCAGCGTATCGCCGGGCTTCAAATTGGATGCAAGTGCCAAATGAAGGGCGTGTGTTCCGCAAGTGATCTGGGGGCGGACCAATGCGTCATCCGTATGAAAAACTTTGGCGTAAACAGCCTCCAAAACCTCCCTTCCCAGATCGTTATATCCGTATCCGGTCGATCCGTAAAGGCAACTCTCCTGCACATGGCAATCCTGCATGGCGCGGATCACCTTCAGCTGATTCATTTCGGCGATACGATCCAGTTGTGCAAATCTGTCCTTAAGGGAATCACAAATCCGGTCGCCGAATTGAACGACATCTTCTTCGATTCCAAATTGTCTATACATTTTTAATGCTGTATCCATGGTGGTTACCTCGTGTTTTAAGAAAACAAAAATTAATTGAATATATTTAATATAAATTATATATAATTTGAAATATATTGATAAATTATAAATATTTCAACAATTGATCCAGTAAATTTTCATCGTTATAAGCGTAATCTTTTTTATTCAGGAAGATCACGTCCCTTTCTCTCCTGAACCAGGTCATTTGTCTCTTTGCAAAATGTCTGGTGTCCCGTTTAATGATCCTTATGGCTTCATCGAGATCATATTCACCGTCCAGATAAGCATAGAGTTCTTTATAGCCGAGTCCCTGCATGGAGATCAGGTCTCTTTGATACCCCATTTGCCGAAGTTTCATAACTTCTGCAAGGAGTCCTTCTTCCATCATTTTGTCAACACGTGCATCGATCTGTGCATAGACCTTTTCGCGATTGTCCGTCAAAACAAAGTAACGGAAATCATAAGGGGATTCTTTTTGCCGTTCTGCAGCGTTATGAACCGAGATCGGCACGTGATTTTGCTGGTAATACTCCAGTGCACGGATGACCCGTTTTACATTATTGGCGTGGATATTCCGGTAGGAATCGGGATCGATCTCTTTCAGTTGTTCATGTAACGCTTCGTTCCCCTCACGGCGGGCGATCTCTTCCAGACTGTTTCTGTATGCATGATCTGTCTTGGCATCGCAGAAAGCGATATCATAAAGCAGGGCCTGAATATAGAACCCGGTTCCGCCAACGATCAGCGGTACCCTGTTTCTTGAAAGGATATCCGAAACTGCTTCTTTTGCGGCCCTGGTAAAAAAATATACATTCCATTCGTCCGCAGGATCCAGCAGATCGATCAAATGATGCGTGATCCCTTTCATCTCTTCCTGCCGGATCTTTGCGGTTCCGATATCCATGTATTTGTAGCTCTGCATGGAATCGGCAGAGATGATCTCTGCATTGATCCGTGTGGCAAGTTTAAGAGATAAGTCTGTTTTTCCTACGGCTGTTGGGCCGGTGAGTATGATAAGTCGCGGTTTATCCATCAGACGATCCTCTTAAACTTTTTCTCCAGCTCCGTTTTGGAAAAGGAAATGATAACAGGCCGGCCGTGCGGGCAATTATACGGATTCTCCAATGATAACAATTCCCCGATCAGTGCATCTGCCTCTGCGGAAGAGAGTTTTTTTCCGGCTTTTACGGCGCCTTTACAGGAAACGGTTGCCAGATGTGCCAGGATCGATTCCATATCGGCATTCGTTCTGATCTCGGAAAGAATATCCAAAAGTTCTTTCAGATAATCCGTTTCCGAAAGGCCGTATAATTCGGTCGGGACAGAGCGGATCGCATATTCGTTTCCTCCGAAATGTTCTATTTCAAATCCGGCTTTGATAAACTGATCCTGATATTTCCGGTAAGTATCCGCTTCCGGAACGCTGAATGATACGATGATCGGCGGGTTCAGTAGTTGTGAATCGTTTCGGTTTTCCCGGTATTGCCTGACCAGACGTTCGTAACGGATCTTCTCATGTGCGGCATGCTGGTCGATCAGAAACAGCTTTTCGTCATACTCCACGAGCAGAT
>JAFYDQ010000027.1 GCA_017544705.1 Lachnospiraceae bacterium
GAGTAGGTAATCCGCAGGTTTCCTATAAAGAAACCATTAAGAAACCGATTAAAGCGGAAGGGCGTTATGTCCGACAGACCGGGGGCCATGGACAATTCGGCGATGCCGTTGTGCTTTTTGAGCCGCAGGAACCTGGAAAAGGATATGAATTTGTAGACAAGATTGTCGGCGGAGTAATCCCGAAAGAATACATTCCTGCAGTAGATAAAGGAATTCGTGAAGCACTTAAGTCTGGTTCGCTTGGCGGATATGAGGTTGTTGATGTAAAAGCTACACTTGTGGATGGGTCTTATCATGAGGTGGATTCATCTGAAATCGCATTTACTATTGCTGGTTCTCTTGCGGTAAAGGAAGCACTGGAAAAAACGGAATGTGCGCTTCTTGAGCCTTTTATGAAGGTTGAAGTTCTTGTTCCGGAAGAATATCTCGGGGACATTATGGGAAATATAACTGCCAGGCGGGGAAAGGTATCCGGGATGGAAATCCGCAACAATGTGCAGGTAATTGATGCGATGTGTCCGCTTTCTGAAATGTTTGGATATGCAACTGATTTACGAAGCAGGACGCAGGGAAGAGGAACCTTTACAATGCAGTTTGATCATTTTGAAGAGGTTTCAAAATCTGTTCAGGAGCAGATCCTCGGGAGACGGGGCTACTATTTCTAAATCATTTTACTTAGGATAAAAGAAGGAGAAAGAACAAGAATGGCAAAGGCAAAGTTTGAAAGAACGAAACCGCATGTAAACATCGGAACCATCGGTCACGTAGACCATGGCAAGACGACCCTGACCGCAGCGATCACGATGGCACTGAGCCAGGACGGCAAGGCAGCAGCCATGCGGTATGACGAAATCGACAAGGCGCCGGAAGAGAAAGCGCGTGGAATCACGATCAACACGGCACACGTCGAGTATGAGACAGACAAGCGGCACTATGCGCACGTAGACTGCCCGGGGCATGCGGACTATGTTAAGAACATGATCACGGGAGCAGCGCAGATGGACGGTGCAATTCTGGTTGTGAGCGCAGCGGACGGTCCGATGCCGCAGACCCGTGAGCACATTCTGCTTGCCCGCCAGGTAGGCGTACCTTACATCATCGTGTTCATGAACAAGACGGATCAGGTTGACGATCCGGAACTGCTCGAACTGGTAGAGATGGAGATCCGCGAGCTGCTGAGCAGCTACGACTTCCCGGGCGATGACATCCCGATCATAAAGGGATCCGCACTGCTGGCGCTGGAAGCGCTGACGGCAGGGAAGATTGCGAAGGAGACGCCGGAATGCCAGTGCATTTTCGAGCTGATGGATGCGGTAGACTCATACATTCCGACTCCTGAGCGTGACGCAGACAAGCCGTTCCTGATGCCGGTCGAAGACGTATTCTCGATCACCGGACGCGGAACCGTTGCAACGGGCCGTGTTGAGCGCGGATCCGTAAAGGTGCAGGACAGCGTGGAAATCGTTGGACTGACGCTGGAGAAGAGGACCGTAGTCGTAACGGGCGTAGAAATGTTCCGGAAGCTGCTGGACCAGGCGATTGCAGGCGACAACATCGGCGTACTGCTCCGTGGTGTACAGCGCAACGAGATCGAGCGCGGGCAGGTTCTGGCGAAGCCGGGAACGATTCATCCGCATACGCATTTTGAGAGCCAGGTTTACGTACTGACGAAGGAAGAAGGCGGCCGTCACACCCCGTTCTTCACGGGATACCGTCCGCAGTTCTACTTCCGTACGACGGACGTAACGGGAACGATCCAGCTTCCGGAAGGCGTAGAGATGGTTATGCCGGGCGACAACATCAAGATGACGATCCAGCTGATCACGCCGATCGCGATGGACGAAGGTCTTCGTTTCGCTATCCGTGAAGGCGGCCGTACGGTTGCTTCCGGTGTTGTTTCCAAGATTATCGAGTAATCCAGATTCGATTGCTGAATCCATGCAGCGCTGCCGATACCGGCAGCGCTGCTTTTCTGTATGAAATAATGCAATTTATAACGAAAGGGAAAAGCGATGTTATTCCTGGCGGAAAAACTGATTCATGATATAAATGCCGGGTATTGCAATGGAGCGTGGTTTACCATGCGATAGATGAATCTGCCATTCAGTTTTTGCTTCCGGGAAAGAAGGAGAAGCAAATCATACATTGGGATTAATATTGTTTCGTATTCCGAAAGACGATATACTTTCGCACAGCAACATGCATCTATATATGCGCATTTCTGCGATCGCATATATCCAATAATTGAAAATGATGAGGATGGTCCCAAAATGAAAAAGTTTAGAATTGCTGTAATCAAAGGAGATGGAATAGGTCCCGAGGTCATCCGGGAATCTGTAAAAGTATTGTCCCGTATATCTGATGAGGATGATAGATTTTCTTTTGATTTTACAGAATATCCATGGGGATGCGGATATTACCTGAAA
>JAFYDQ010000028.1 GCA_017544705.1 Lachnospiraceae bacterium
TGGATCGCAAGCTGTCCGAGTAAGCCGCTTCCTGCGATGAGGTAGGCCATCGGTGTGTAGCCGAGGATCGTCGTGATCGCGATCGCGGCACCGATGATCAGGGAAGGCTTTGCTTCGGGGATAATGACTTTGGTAACGATCTGCCAGTTGTTTGAGCCCATGGACTGTGCGGCTTCGATGACACCGCGATCAACCTCACGAAGGGAAGATTCGATCATGCGCGCCACATAGGGGAAGCTGGCAACGATCAGATAAAAGATAAACGCATTATCACCGATCTTCGTGCCTACCACGATCTTGGCAAGCGGCTGGATCATGACGAGCAGGATAATGAACGGGATCGAGCGGATGATGTTCACGATCACATCAAGCACCGTGCTCAGAGGCTTATTCGGGAAGATCCCGTCCGAAGCCGTTCCGTAGAGCAGGACCCCAAGCGGGAGACCCAGCAGGTAGGAGACGGCAAAACTGATCAGTGTGACTTTTAAGGTGGAGACGACGGCGGAGGCATACATGGATACCTGGCCGTTTCCGAAACAGGATTCGAGGAATGCCATCATGCGTTCACCTCCTCACCTTGTTCGACGATCTCGTATTTTGTGTTGTGCTCTGTCATGTAGCGCATGATGCGCGCTTCGGCAGCAGGGTCTTCGGGCAGCCGCAGCAGGATCTGACCATAGGCTTTGCCGCCGATGTCTTCGGTGTTTGCGCCCATGATGCAGACGGCCGCGCTGCACTGGATCGACAGGTTGGAAATGAACGGCTCGTCGCTTTCCTGTCCGTCGAAGATCACACGGATCATTTTTCCTTTTTTGAGTTCCGATACGGCAGCCGATTTCGGCAAAATCAATTCCCTTGCGATATCGGATTTTGGTCCTGTGAAAATATCGCTGACAAGGCCTTCTTCCGCCACAACACCGTGATCGAGCACGGCAACGCGGTTACAGATCTTTTCTACGACTTTCATTTCATGCGTGATGACGACGATCGTAACACCCATGGTCTCGTTGATCTCTTTTAAAAGGTCAAGGATGGCACGGGTCGTGTTGGGATCAAGCGCGCTCGTTGCTTCATCGCAGAGCAGCACTTCCGGGTCCGTGGCAAGTGCACGGGCGATCGCCACACGCTGTTTCTGTCCGCCGGATAACTGTGCCGGGTAGGCTTTTAAGCGGTCTTGAAGTCCCACGACTTTGAGCAGGGAGATCGCTTTCTTTTCAGCCTCCGCTCTCGGTACGCCTGCGATCTCCAAAGGATAGCAGACATTCTTCAGCACGTTTCGTTGAGAGAGCAGATTGAATCCCTGAAAGATCATCGAGATCGATCTGCGCTTTAAGAGCAGCTCTTTATGCGACAGGGAGGATAAGGATACGCCCTGAAACTTCACGTCTCCGCCGGTCGGAACTTCCAGAAAGTTCATACAACGCACAAGGGTTGATTTTCCCGCACCCGAAAGTCCGATGATGCCGTAGATATCCCCTTTGTGGATGTGGAGAGAGACGTCTTTGACAGCCTCCAGTTCCCCGTCTTCCGTATTAAATGTTTTCGATACGTTAATCAGTTCGATCAAAACAACATTTCCTTAATTATAGAAAAAAATACTTTCCCTATTATCGCACCGTGACTTTCGCTTGTCAATAATGCGCGGCGGGTGGAAAAATGAACCCCTAACCCCGTAGGCCATGCTCCTGCGGAGACATGGCAAACCCCAAAAGTCCATTCCCAAGAGTCCATTCCCAAGAGTCCATTCCTCGTTGAATCACTTCCTAATTTATGGTACACTTGAAGGCGGAAATGCGGATGGGATCTTCGGCATTTTCCCGCGACAAAAAAGATGAAGGCTGGGAAGAAAAATGGAGCAGTATAAACAGGATTTCATTGCGTTTATGGTGGAAGCAAATGTGCTTAAATTCGGGGAGTTTACGCTCAAGAGCGGTCGTAAATCCCCTTTTTTTATGAATGCGGGCGCCTATGTCACGGGCGGGCAGCTTCGGACTTTGGCGAAATTTTACGCGCAGGCGATCCATGATACCTACGGGCTGGATTTTGACGTATTGTTCGGACCCGCTTACAAGGGCATTCCGCTCTCCGTTGCAACGTGCATGGCGATCTCGGAGCTCTACGGAAAAGAGATCCGCTACTGCAGCAACCGCAAGGAAGTCAAAGACCACGGCGATACGGGCATTTTGCTCGGCTCGAA
>JAFYDQ010000029.1 GCA_017544705.1 Lachnospiraceae bacterium
GTCCATGACATAGTTATCAACTAAGGACTGTCTGTCAATTGCATTGGTGAATGCAAGTCTTAAGTTTGCATTACCCAGATAACCGTTTGCATTGTTCTCGGTCTGGCTGAAGGATAAGTACCACATGTAACCGGCACCCGTCACATCCAGTTTCTTGGAAAGTTCCGCGTCGTTCTTAACGCTGGTAACCTGGTCACCGCCGACAACAGCGATATCCAGTGTACCGTTCTTGAAACCGGTCAGTGCGTTATCGGAAGAACCGACTACCTGATAGTTTAAGCCGTCAAGTTTTACTCTTCCGGCATCCCAGTAATCCGGGTTCTTGGTCAGGGACAGGCTTGCCGTACCGGGTGTGTAATCAGACAGAATGAACGCACCGTTTGATAAGAACGTCTTCGGACTTGTGCCGTAAGTACCGTCTTCAAGGCTCTCATAGAATGCCTGATTGATCGGATAGAATGTCGGGAAATACATTAAGGACGGGAAGTAGGAAACCGGTACTTCCAGTTCTACCTGCAGTGTCTTGTCATCAACCGCCGTAACGCCCAATGTGGAGGGATCAGCACCTTCGTACAGGATCGCATCCGCATTCTTTACGGCACCGACGGAAGAATCAAACATGTAGTTGTATTCCACGTTTGCCGTCATTGCAAGTTTCCATGCATATTCAAAGTCAGCAGCCGTAACGGGTGTGCCGTTGGACCACTTGGTGTCACGCAAATGGAAGGTGTAGGTGCATCCGTCATCGGATACATCCCAGCTCTCTGCCAGTGCAGGGATCGCGGAACCATCCGCATCCATCTGTGTTAAGCCGTCGATACAGTCGGCGATCACTTCGAAGGAGTCACCGTCTGTTGCGAGGTTGGTGTCAAGAGACATCACGTTTGTTGCCAGCATGACATTGAGCGTGTTGCCGGAAGCGGAACCGCCGCCACAGGCGCAAAGACCCAGTGCCATGGCCGCTGTAAGAAGCAGGGCAACACATTTGTTGATCTTTTTCATAATAAATCCCTCTTTTCTTTGTGCTTTTACAATGCTAAAGCGTCAATACGTCAAACAAGTGAATTATAGTAGATTTCTCTTGATTTTTCAAGTCAAAACGTGCCAAAATGAAATCATCAGAATGCCTCATTTCAGGAGGCAATTTAAAAGGAGGGAATTTGTAATGAAGAAAAACGGTTTATTGGCAGAATTCAAGGAGTTCATCATGCGCGGGAACGTTATGGACATGGCAGTCGGCGTGATCGTCGGCGGTGCTTTTACCGCGATCGTGACATCCTTAAATGAGGATATCCTCTCTCCCGTTTTAGGCATATTCGGCGGTACTGATTTTTCCAATCTGACCGTGAAGCTCGGCACATCCGATGCGGCACCGGTCTTAACATACGGAAACTTCATCACGGCGATCATCAACTTTTTGATCACCGCTCTCGTGATCTTCCTGCTGGTCAAAGGTCTGAACACGTTAAGCAACAAATTCAAGAAGGCCGAAGAAGAAGCGGCACCCACGACCAAGGTCTGCCCGTTCTGCAAATCGGAGATCGCGATCGACGCAACCAAGTGCCCGCACTGCACATCCGACCAGCCGGAAGCTTAGACCGCTTTACAGATAGGAAATCCGATCGAGGTACACCTGCATGGAAGAAGATATCAAACTCAGTCAGGATTTTACCGTTTTATCCCTGCTTAAATATGTCATGCCAAGTATTCTGGCATTTGTTTTCATGGGGATCTATCAGGCGGTTGACGGAATCTTCATCGATAAAAACTGCGGCGAGATCGCTGTCGCCGCAGTCAATCTGCAGGTGCCGATGAACTGCATCTATATCGGGCTCGGCAATATGATCGGGCTCGGCGGCGATGCGGTTCTTTCCAAAAAACTCGGCGAGGGCGACAGGGAAGGTGCCAACGCAACCTTTACCCGCTGTATCCGCTTAGCCCTCATCTTAAGCGTGATCTGTCTCGTATTTTCGCTTATCTTTAAAGAACCCATCATGCACTTTCTCGGTGCATCCGATGTGAACATCGTTTATCTTCGTCCCTATTACACGATCCTTGCCGCCTTTGCACCGGCAATGCTCCTCCAGTCCATGCTCAACGTCTTCTTTATGACGGAAAGCCGCAATACGATGGGGGCAATATTAATGTTTGTCGGCGGGATCTTAAACATCGTTTTGGACTGGCTCTTTATGTTCGTATTCGGAATGGGGATCGAAGGTGCCGCCATCGCAACGGGCATCAGCTATTTCATCGCACTTCCCGTTGCCTTCTGGTTCTACGGCCCGTCGAAGCGCTCACTCTTTCGTCTGATCAAATGTAAAAATCACCCGAAAGAAACCTTTCTGCTCTGCTTCAACGGTTCCTCTGAAATGTTTGCGGAATTATCGATCGGCATCACCACGCTGATGATGAACCGGATCATTGCTTCGTTTTTGGGGGAAAACGGTGTCAGCGCTCTGGCGGTCCTTGCTTATTTTCAGATCTTTGTCCTGTATCTTTTTGCAGGATACTGCGCTGCGATCGAACCGATCTTCGGTTACCATTACGGCTCCAAAGACACGGTAAAAATGAAGAAGAATTTTAAACTGGCTTTGCTGCTCACGGCGATCTTTACCGTGTTCTGTTTTGCACTGATCTTTTTCCTGAAAGTCCCGGCGATCAGTCTCTTCTTTGAACCGGGTGATGCGATCTTTAATATCTCCATGGAAGGCTATCTGCTCTTCCTTGCGGGAACGCTTTTGGTCGGCTTTAACATGTTTGCATCCGCGCTCTTTACCGCACTTTCAAACGGCGTCATTTCCGTTACGGTATCGATCTTAAGGTGCCTTGTCTTCTTAGGGCTTGCCCTGCTCATTCTGCCGAAGGTTTTCGGCCTGACCGGCTTCTGGATCTCCTGGCCCGTTGCCGAGGCTGCAACGCTCATCGTCAGCATCATTCTGGTGCTGGTATACCGGAAACGTTACGGGTATTTATGTACCCCTAACCCCGTCCCGAATGGCTCATTACCCCGTAGGCCATGCTCCTTCGGAGACATGGCAAACCCCAAAGGTTCATCTTCTCTCTGGCATGATCCGAATTCTCACATACTCCGACTTGCAACCGGTCTTGAACAGGATCGACCAGGCACTGATGCCGCTCGTTACGATGAAATCCGTATCCCCTCTTCTCTCATACCCGTAGGTTGCATCATTTGCGCCGATCCATTCCCCGACCTTTGTGATCGGGATCAGCTGTCCGCCGTGCGTATGCCCGGAAAGCACGAGGTCTACGCCTGCTGCCGCCTCCGCATCATAATCATTCGGCTGATGATCGATCACGATCGTGTAACGGTCCTTTGGAATCTCATCCATCAGGGTTTCGATCTTATCGCGGGTGCCGATTTCATATCCGCCGGCAGACCTTCCGGTCGATGCATCTGCCCTGCCGATCAGCGTATATTCCCCATTCAGGTCATACGCGGCATCTTCTAAGATCACAACGCCATTTGCGGTCAGTTCCGCTTCCAGTTCCTGATAACCGTAGCCTCTGTTACCGGCCGAATATCCCTTATCGTGATTGCCGTAAGCATAGAAGACGCCGTATTTTGTTTCAAGCGTGCCAAGCGCTTTGCAGGCCGCGGCCATTTCCGCATACGACGTGGAATCATCCACGAGGTCCCCTGCGATCACGACCACATCCGGATGCGTGTCATTGATCCGCCGAATCTGCTTTGCAAACTCCGTTTCATTCAGCGTCGTTCCCATATGCAGATCGGCAAACATCACAAGGCGAAGCGGGTTTTCCGTCTTGCCGGTATACAGCAGATAATCGGTCTCCCAAACATGATGCGCAAGGATCCAGCCGCATAAGAAATACAGGAACGTGATGATGAGCGCACAGATCCCGGCAGGATACAAACGCCTGATCCGTTCCCGTTTTCCTTCTGCTGCTTCCGGATCTGCCGCATCTCCTTTCCTGCGCGTACGGGTGATTTTTCCGACAATCCGTGCAACAAGATCGCAGAGCAGCCAGATCAGCGCCAGTGCAATGACAATGACCATCATGTTCATGGTATCCATGAAGATCAGCGCAGATAAAATGATCAACACAACAGGCGCCGCCGCAAGGAGCAGGCGCAGCCGCTTTTTGTCATGACCAAATTTATACGTATAAGGAAATTTGTAAAATCGGGAAATGAGATATATGAGACTCCCGCCCGCTACCGCAAGTGTCGTAAAAAGGATAGCGATCCACATGCCCATAGAACAATCCTCTTATGCTTTCCGAAGCGTTTTTAAAAACGCTTTCTGTTCATCGCTGATCCGGTAACTCTCCACGGCCTTCTGGATCGCTTTTGCGTGCGTCCACTCATCCAGCCGATGCTCTGTCAGAAACGGCAAAATCGCATCATACTGCTTTGCAAGTGCCGTTGCAAAATACCAGGCCACCATCATCCGGATGTAATATTCTTCCGAACGGATCTGCGCAATGCGCTCCGGATATTTTACGTCAAATAAATCCTCGAGATAATAACTCATGAGGATCCGGATCCCGTAGCGTACCGTATAAGTGTGCTTACTCTCCATCCAGGCAAACGCCTTCTCATCCATCTCATCCAGATGCTTTGCAAACACCTTCGGATTCATCTGGTCCGCCGTCGCCCAGTTATCGACGTAGGGCAGAAAACATTCCACTTCCGCAAGGCATTTTGGATAGTCCCTGATCCGCTCGATCAGAAACGCGTGCAGCTGGTTTTCTTCAAAATAGGTATGCGGCAGATCCTGCATAAACGCCTCTGCTGTTTCCGTACCCGCAAGCGATTTTGCATAATCGCGAAGCAGGGGTGTGCGAACACCGATCATCATTCCTTTTTCGACGGTCGGTGTCAGATTTCCCTGAAAATCACGGTATTTTTCATCCTGCAGCGCAAACAGGTGTTGCACGATCTCATTCTTTTTCTCACGTTTTTTCATGAACGCTTCCACCAAAAACCTGCTAAGATCAACCTACTAAATCATCCGGCAAAGAACATGTCGTCAAAAGATTGCCAGACCTCGATATCGCCTTCATCCGTCGGCACATAACGCCAGCCTTCCGGATCCGCTTTGATCATGACCCTGACCATCGTGCCGTCCTTCAGCAACCCGTCCACATAGGTCTGATCATCGGTATAGAGCATTTTAAACGTATCGCCAACCTTCATATCATAAGTATCCGACAGGACTTCATGCGTCTCTTTATCCACCACGTGCAGACCGGAGATGTTATACTTCGCCCTGATCTCATATTGGCTGTCCGGAAGGAGCGTATAATAGTCTTCTACGCCTTCAAGTTCTCCGCCGTCCTCCAGGATATAATGCCGCATGGATGAACAGGTTGAGAGAGAGTCCGTCAGACAGTTGACCGTAATGTTTGTCGGATCGCTTAAGAGCATATTCGGGATCATGTAGTCATCTTCTTCAAGCTCTTCCCAGGGAATCGAAGCCACGGATCCGCTGACCGCGCTGATCATTTTGACTTTGTCATTTTTAAAGACAAACGTTTCGATCGAATTGTATTCATATTCCGAATATTCCAGGAAGAAATAAGTCTGATCCCCCTTGTGGACCAGGGCCATGTTATTGATCGTGATCTCATCCCCCAGCATGACCTTGTCTTCAACGCCGTTACAGTAAACCCAGAGTCCGTTCACATACTCATAGCCGTCTAACTCTGCATAAGATTCGGTGATCTGAAGCGTATTGATACGGTCCGTATCCGCGCTAAAGAACGACTCCTGTGTATAGAACGGCATATACAGCGTCCAATTTTCCGGCGCGTTTTCTCGGTAGGAATCCGCAAAGATCTTTCCCTCCGGATCATCCGCAAACAATACGGAAATGTGCATCGATATCGGCAGCATCGTATGGGAATCAAACCAGACGGATACACCTTCCGGATCGAGCGTCCAGTTCCCTCTGATATCCGCTTGCAGGTATTCCCTGACATCCGCGATCATCCCTTCTTCCGTATAGTCAACCCCATCCGGCAGTTCCGACTGCAAAAGGGGCAGCGCTTTTTTCGCAACCAGTGCGATGAACGCATCCTCATCTTTGACAACGTCGGATAGTTTAAATTCTTCTCCGGTTTTCGGATCAAAATTATAGCCCGTAAAATGCACCCGGTTGTAATCGATCGATGCATAATCCGTGTACACGGTAACGATCGAAAAAGCCGCACTGTCCGATCTGCGCTTATAGATCCTCCAGTCCTCCTTATAGGGCAGAAGAAAATTATCAAATTCAAGATCGATCTCCTGATCATCCTTTGCCTGATATTCTTTCATTCTGGACATGTAGGAATTGGATTCTTCGGTCACGATCAGGTCGTTTACGATCATGAGTTTCTTTGCAAGTTCCGGATACTTTTTCGCATCCGCATCACCCAGTTCGATCTTCTCGTAGTTGTAATTTAAGTAGTTTTTATGGTCGTGATTTTCATCCCATTCGGAATCATAGCGTGCCTTTAAGTACACCTGCTCAAAGCTTTCAACACCGTTGCTGCTCGCCTGCTCCTCTTCTTCCGGCACCTCATCAATCTTACCCGTATCGGTTTCCGGTTCCTTCTCATTCTTCGCATTCTGCGCTTCGATATTCTCTTTCAGTTTATCCTTGATCGCATCAAGGTTCGCGCCTTCTTCTTTCTTTCCGCAGCCGATCAGGACTGCCGTGAAAGCAAGAAGCAGGATCATCGCGATGGTCCCGGTAAGGCTTCTCCCCTTGGTGCGTGTGTGCTTTGCGCTGTTTGATTTTGCCTGCATGATAATCTCCTTTATGATTTCGCAAATCCCGTGGGCTCTTTACCCCTGAATTACGGCGAGTGCATCGATTTCGTCATCCCGTTGCACGTTCCGATGACTATTTTACTATATCTTGGCAGAAATTGCATCGGGTCACGGCATGCATTTCCGTTTCCGATGCACACCCTTCGTAAAAATCACAAAAAAAGCATCGGGATCACAATTTAGCTTGCGCTTCCGATGCTTTTTCTGAATTTTTAAGTTTTAGAGATTGCGGCAAGTGATTTTTATGCCGCGCACATCACCCGCAAAATCACCAGATCCCGATCCTCTCTTCCGGTGCCACGTACATGCCGTCGCCTTCCTCTACATCAAAGGTATCATAGAAAATGTCCGTCATCTGGAGCGGTACGTTGACGCGCGCCTTGGCCGGCGAATGCACATCGGTGCTTAACAGGAGCTGCAACGAGTTCTGACTGATCTTATTCGCCCAGACCCTGGCAACATTTTCCGCCGCCTTTTCAAACATCTCCGTATCGCCGTCACAAACCGCTTCGATCGCTTTCAAAGCACCCAGATCTGCCAGATTCTCCGTAATCGTCAGATTTCCGTCCACACAGACATCCGTACCCGGGATCACCACATACTGACTGTAATAATCCCTGACCTCATCGGCCCGTTCATTAAATGCTTTCCAATCCTCTTTCGTCCACCAGTCATTAAGATTGCCGTCGGCATCATATTGGGAACCGGAAGAATCAAACGCATGGGAGATCTCATGTGCGATCACATAGCCGATCCCGCCGAGATTCGTTGCGTAATCCGCATCCGGATCATACATGGCATTCTGCATAATGGCGGCACAGATAAAGAGGGAATTCTGTCCCGGATTGTAGAATGCGTTCACCGTCTGCGGAGAAACAGCTTCCCATCTGGACCGCTTGACTTTTCCTTTCGCCTGCCGGTAGCCTTCTTCCTCCATGGCCTTGCTGATCTCCAAACAGTTTTCAAATGCCGTTCCGCCGTCTTCCACGGACCTGATCTTCGCATCTTTTGCATCGTTGTACCATCTGTCCGGATATGCAACGTTGACCTGCATCTCATCTAACTTCTCGAGTGCCTTTTCCCTGGTCTCATCGTCCATCCATTCATTGTTTTCAATCATGCCGTGATAGGCTTCCATGATCTCATCGACCATCTGTTCCACTTCTTCTTTGGCTTCTTCGGAACAGTACCGATCCGCATAGATCATGCCGACTTCCGTAAAAAGCGCACCCTCCACCATCTGTGCGGTCATTTCTTCAAACGGCTGCGTTTCTGTTACGCCGCTTACCGTGTTACTGAACTTGAGCGATGAATCGAACAGTTCCTGTGTCAGAATACCGGAATACCTTTGGATGAGTTTCTGGATCGCATTGGCTTTGATCATTTCAAAGGAATCTTCGTTATAGATACTGTTCATGTACTCCATAGCCGCAAGATCAGGTACCTGATAGATCTCATAGCCATTCTCTTCATCAATTCCGAGTGCGGCAAAAATTTCCGCGATCGGCAGATTATTGAATTTCTTTTCCAGTTCTTTCTGCGTAAACAGGTTCGTCGTGACCGACGGATTGACCGCATCCTGAGGAGAAAGCGTGTGTTCCTCATAATCTGTCTGCAGGGCATAAGCCGCAGCCCCCATCATGACCGAATCCACCATGTTATAGCCCGCTCCGCGGAACTGCTCGCCAAGGTATACCAGATAAGCATCCCGGTACTGATCCATACCATCACCGATCATGATCTCTTTCGCGGGACCGTACATCCCGGATTCGAGCTTGATAATGTAGTGGTTGGCATCTTCCGGATTGTAATCGATAGAAAAACTTAAGATATTGGAAAACATCGTATCTTCGGCATAAGTTAAGTCCGCTTCCAGAAGATCATCAAGATCTTCTGCGTCTTCATATGCATCGATCCAATCCTGGATCGGTTCGACACCCGCTTCATTTCTTGCATCCATATCAAGCAGTGTTTCATAAAGTGCGCCGATCCTGTATTCCGGATCGTCCGGATCTGCATCTTTCATGGCTTTCTGAGCATCCGTGACAATCTTTACGATCTGTGCGTCCGTATCAACCCGGCTCTGGACGATCGGCGACCACTGGGAATAGCCGACCGGTATCTGTGCATCCTGCAAAACGTCGTAATCAATCGATGCGTAAAAATCATCCTTCAGATCCGGTTTATTCTCCGGCAGGAAGGTCACGTATCCGTCTTCGTCCGCAACGATCCCCTCGGTGACCTCTTCGGGCTCTTCCGTTGCTTCTGTTTCTTCTTCCGCAACCTCTTCTTCCGCAGCCTCTTCCGGCTCTTCTTCGGCCTTCTTTTCTTCGATCTCTTCGTCGGCCTTTTTGTCGTCCTTTTTGTCGTCGGCTTTCTTGTCAGCCTTCTTCTCGTCGGCTTTCTTGTCAGCCTTCTTCTCGTCGGCTTTCTTGTCAGCCTTTTTGTCGTCGGCTTTCTTGTCGTCCTTCTTGGGTTCGCTCAGTCCGAGTATGGCCTCGATCTCATCATCCGTCATCTTCGAAAACTCGATCGCGAGATCTTCCGCACTCTCCTTATCCTCCGCCAGCTTCGTAATCGCGATCGCAAGGTCCTCTGCAGCCTTCTCATCATCCGCAGTCAGGCTCACCGAAACCTCCGGTGACTCATCCAAATAATCGCTGAACAGCACCGTGATATCTCCGGCGATGTCGTCCGGAACCAGACCCGCGTCTTCGAGGTCTTCCACCGTGATCCCGAATGCCGCCAGATCACCGACCGTCATTTCGGAAAAATCAAGATCCTCCGGGTCGATCTCATTAAAATCAATATCCCCGAGATTCAGGGCCGAAATATCCGCATCATCAATACCAAGGATCTCAAGATCCTCGATACTCAGATCCTCAAGCGGAAGCGCACTTAAATCGAGTGCAGAAAAATCCAGGCTCGACGGATCGATATTGTCAAGGTCAAGTGCGCTGATGTCAAGATCCACCTGATCCCAATCCACGTTGCTCCAGTCGATCCGGCTCATGTCAAGTGCATCAAGATCCAACATACTGAGATCCAGATCATTCAGGTCGATCTCCTCAAGCAGGGCCGGATCCAGTACGGATAAGTCCACGCCGTTTGCCATCAGGCTGCCGATATCAAGCCCGCCAAGATCAAGACTGTCAAGATCAAGACTATCCAGATCGATGTCACTGAAGTCCACACCGCCAAGGTTCAGCAATACCAGTTCTAAGATCGCAGGATCCAACTCACCAAGGTCAAATCCGTCAAGGTTCAGGTCGGAAAGATCCAGGCCATCCAGATTCAGGCTGTCCAGATTGAGCGCCGAAAGATCCAGATTGCTCATGTCAAGACCGCCAAGATTTAACAGCACCAGATCCAGTACTGCAGGATCCAGACCGGACAGATCCAGATCGCTGAAATCAATCTGACTGAAATCAATGGCGCTAAGATCAATGGAGCTAAGATCAAATCCATTCAGCAGTGCGGCAAAATCAATTCCGCTAAGATCAATATCCCCAAGTCCCAGTGCATCCAGATCCATCCCGTTCAGATAGAGATTCATGATCAGATTGGCACCGAAATCACCAAAGTCCATCTTGTTGAGGCCGATCTTCATGAGGTTTTCGGGGCTCATGTCACTGAGCAGTGCAATGAGTTCTTCCGTACTTAAATCCATCTTGGAAAGATCGATCGCAGAAAGAATGCCCAGTGCTTCGAGATCAGCCAGCGTGATCCCGCCGTATCCCAAAACCTCCAGGTTCTTCTGTCCGAGTCCTCTCAGGTCGCCGAGGCGTAATTGCGACAGATTGATCGCACTCGGATCGATCTCGTTAATGCCGAGTTCATCGATCACAAGCCCTGCCTGCTGCAGCTGCTCCATGTCGATGCCAAGCGTCTCATAATCTTCAACGGTCAGACGGTCCCAATGCAGCTCCAACTCTTCCGGATGCAGATTCTCGCTGAATTCCTCCCAGCGTTCCTCCAGATCTCCGTTATCCAGTTCGTCATTCACGCTGTCAACCGCTTTGGTAATGATCTCGATCTGCTCGGGAGTCAGTTCCCCCGCATCGCACGCGATCATATTCATCGCCAGCATGGCTGCAAGAAATACCGCAATCAATCTTTTCATTCAGGTCGCCTCACTTTATGTAATGTGTGATATATCATGATTTTGACGTTTTGCTTTGAACGCATATTCCTATAAAAATGCAAACCGCCCGTAATCTAGATTATACCGCAAATTCCGGGCACAATAAACCACTACATATGGCACTTTGGCGCGCTTTAAGCCCTAGAAATGTACGATTTCATTCTCCGGAGCATCAGCATCGTTCTCCGCAACGCCATCATTTTCGCCTCGGTCAGCGATTTCATTCTTTTTACCCTATTTCGCTGACTATTTTGTAGACTTATGTAAACTAAATCAGCGATTTTTGCAAATTCTCTTCATTTCGTTGACTAAGATCCGTAAAAATCACAAAAAAAACAGCGAAATACAAACTTTTGTCTGTTATCGCTGATCATATCTTAGGCTTTTCAATCTTGATGAATTCGCCGGGATTTAAACCGGCAGGAAGGGACAGGGATCCCATGGAAATGCGTTTGAGATAAGTGACCTCGTATCCGCAGGCTGCAAACATGCGCTTCACCTGATGATAACGGCCTTCAGTGATCGTGATATACACTGCAGTGCCGTGGCCGGCGCCTGCCTCATCGGTTGACATAACGCCGCTCCCGGCGACGCCGCATGTGGTTGACATAATATAATCCGCGTACACCACCTTCGCAGGCAGACAGGGTTTCTCATCCCCGATATCAATACAGTCTTCGATCCGCAGACGGTCGGCTTCCGCCAGCGGTTTGTCTAGGTTGACATAATACATTTTCTCGACATGTTTCTTCGGGGATAATAACCGGTGCGCCAGCTGACCGTCATTGGTGATGAGCAGCAATCCTTCGGTGTCCTTATCCAGACGGCCGACCGGAAAAAGCCCCTTTGTATTGACGCCCTTAAGCAGTTCCACGACGGTGTCGCTTAAGGCATCTTTGGTCGCCGACACACAGCCCTGCGGCTTATTCAGCAGATAATAAACGAACGCCTCACAGGTGATGGGATTTCCGTCGAAGCAAACGGACAGCGCAGCATAATCTTCTCTCCTGCTGCCGTCCGTGCACTTGACGCCATCCACCGTGACGCGTCCGTGTTTTAAATATTCTTTGATCTGTGAGCGGGTACCGATCCCGGCATCCGCTAAGTATTTCTCCAGTCTTACAACCGCCATGCCCTAGCCCTTCTCCCATGAACTCCCCGAATCCGATGAAGAATCTTCCGTATCCGCTGCTGCTTCACTTTCAAGCTCCGCCTTAGCCTTTTGCACCATCTTGTCGATTGTTGCAGGCGAAAGAGGATATGCCATTTCCCGCACAATGCGGTCCGTGTCATACCCCCTTTTCACAAGCTTTTTGATCTCGTCTCCGTAGGCAAAATTCCGGATAAAATCACCCAGTGCCTGCTTGAAATAATCTCCCTCAGCCATGAATCCTATTCTCTGATCAATCTTATTCTGCGATGCGACTGGTTCTTTAACGAATATCGTATACGCTCCGCAAGCGGATGCCCTCCGGCTCACCGGAGAGGATCCGGACTCTTTTCTCACCCGCATTCATGTCAAAATAGTTATCCGACAGTCTCAGATCTTCGTTGTCATTCCGGATCTCCACGCTTCTTGCGTAAGCATCCGCTTCGACGATGATCTCTCTGCCTTCCACGCGGTATTTAAGCTTCGGATCCGCAAACTGAAAGTGCTTGGGGATCGAGAAGATCACGGTTCCCGATGAGATGATCTCCCCCTTCTCATCCGCCGCTTCATAACTCACGTAATCCTCATAAAGCCTTGCTTCCGGCAGTTCCACTTTATCAAGCCATACAGAAGACAGGGCATCCGCATGCACGACAGTATCTTCCGCGCGAAGGATCTCCCCGGAGCGGTCACGAAGCGCCCATCGGACTGTCACATCTTTCTCTTCCATCGTCTCATTTGCCAGGCAGAGCGTGATCGACTTTTTCACTTCGTAGGGTTCCGCATTCGTGTTCGTATCCTGTGTTAAAATGCCCTCTTCCATGCAGGATAACATGACGGGCGCAAAGAAGCGTTTCGCATAATAATGCAGTGCTTTCCATCTTCCGAAATAATCGATGCTGGCCCACGAAGCCACCGGCCAGCAGTCATTTAACTGCCAGTAGATCGTCCCCATGCAGCGGCCGCGGTTTCTTCGGAAATGCTCCACGCCGTAACGGATCGCATCGGCCTGTAAGAGCTGCGACGCATAAAGTAGCGTATCAAAATCCGTCGGATAAAGATATGTCGCCGACAGGTAATTCATGATCTTCCCGTTCGCCGCGTTGTTGCGCTGATGCTTCTCCATGACGTAGGAAAAGATGTTGCGGTCATCAGGTTCCGTA
>JAFYDQ010000030.1 GCA_017544705.1 Lachnospiraceae bacterium
GAGTAACGGCTGTTGACTACGGGAGCCTCGCCCTCTTCCACATCGCTGTTTACGACTTTCATCAGATCTGTGTAGCTTGGATGTAACATTTCATTTCTCCTTATTGATGTTCTTCAAAAAATGTAATGAATTCTTTTTTTATCTCTGAGAGCAGTTCCTTGTTCCTGGATGCTGCATTCCTTGCACTGTTTAAGGTGTCATGCAACCGTTGCACGGTCTCCTGAAGGTCATCGTTGATCAGCAGGTAATCGTATTTTTCGATCACTTCGGCTTCTTCCTGCCCTCTTCTCATGCGACGCAAGATCACTTCTTCCGTCTCTGTCCCTCTGCCCTTTAACCGGTTGTAGATCTCTTTAACGTTTGGCGGCATGACAAAGAACAGCACCGCTTCCGGAAAGATCTCTTTGACATGCAGGGCGCCCTGACATTCGATCTCCAAGATCACGTCCTTGCCTTCCTGCAGTTTTTCTTCGACATATTTTTTCGGCGTCCCGTAGAAGTTGGAAACATACTGTGCGTATTCCAGCAGTTCGTTTGATTTGATCATTTCTTCGAAGCGCTCTTGCGTGATGAAGAAATAATCAACGCCGTCGACTTCGCCGGGTCTCGGGTCTCTCGTCGTTGCCGAAACCGAAAAAGCATAATTGTCATACTGCTTCATCAGTTCCTTGCAGATCGTTCCCTTGCCGGATCCGGCAAATCCTGAAATTACCAACAATAGTCCACGTCTAGCCATGCCGTCCTCACTCGATGTTCTGGATCTGTTCCCTGACCTTTTCGATATCCGTCTTCAGGTCGATCGCATGATCGCTTGTGATCAGATCATTGGATTTGGATAAGATTGTATTCGCTTCACGGTTCATTTCCTGTGCGATAAAATCAAGTTTGCGTCCGACGCTGCCACCCTCTAAAAGGGTCTGCTTCGTGTGCTCGACATGGGAGCGGAGTCTGACGATCTCTTCATCCACGCAGATCCTGTCCGCAAACAATGTCACCTCCGTCAGGATCCTTGCTTCATCGATTTTGGCGTCTTCAAGCATTTCCGTTACGCGTTCCGTGATGCGGTTGCGATACGCCTCGATAATCTCAGGAGCCCGCTCGGCGATGTAATCTACATGTTCGAGCATCCCGTCAAGCTTTTCGATGAGGTCCTTAGAAAGGTTTTCCCCTTCCGTGATTCTGGCCTTTACAAACTGTTCAGCGGCACCGCGGATCGCCTTTTCCAAGTCCGTCCAAAGTTCCTGTTCATCGATCTCCATTTCTTCCAGAGACAGGACCTCGGGATACCTGGATAACACAGAAATGCGCACGTCATTTTCCAGGGAAAAATCATCCGACATCTCCTGCAGATATTTCATGTAGGTAGCCGCCATCTCTTTATTGTAATGGAGCGAATAATGATTTTCGGTAAAATCTTCGTATGTGATAAAGATATCTACTTTGCCGCGCTGGATATACTCCTTCAGCAGATTCCGGATCGAAGCCTCGAAGAAATTCAGCTTCTTGGGCATCTTTAAATTCATGTCCAGATATCTGTGATTTACGGACTTCATTTCGACTGTGATCTTCTTGGCTTCATCAGACAGTTCGAAACGTCCGAACCCCGTCATACTCTTAACCATCCGCGTCTCCTTTGTGGCCTGCCCATAGACTTTTTTATTATAGTCCATCGGTATTTTGCCGTCAAGCAAAGGTCTTGCAAATATGGGCTGTTTTCGCTACACTGTTAGCATTGGAAAAGAAAGGGATCAAACGCTTTGGCACTGGACGGATTTACGGTTGCCGCCATCAGGGCGCAGCTGCTTGAGGCGATCCTCAATGCGCGGATCGCAAAAATCGCACAGCCGGAAAACGACGAGATCCTGCTGACACTGAAAACGGAGAACGGTCAGCAGCGTCTCTTGTTGTGCGCGGATGCCACGCTTCCCTTCCTCTACTTGATAGACCAGAACAAGCCCTCTCCCATGAGCGCACCAAACTTTTGTATGCTTCTTCGCAAGCACTTACAGAACGGGCGGATCGTTGCCATCAGACAACCGTCCTTAGAGCGCATCCTGATGTTTGATGTGGAGCATCTGGACGAAATGGGTGATCTCAAAAAGAAAACGCTGATCATCGAGATCATGGGAAAACACAGCAACATCATCTTTACGGATGAAGACGGCATGATCATCGATTCCATCAAACATGTTTCTTCGCTTGTCAGTTCCGTGCGTGAGGTCCTTCCGGGCCGGACCTATTTTATCCCGAATACAAACGACAAGCTGGATCCGTTTACGGTTGCGGAGGATACCTTTATCGATGCATTCCTTGCAAGGCCGCAGCCGGCTTATAAAGCCCTATATTCGATCCTGACCGGATTCTCTCCGCTCATGAGCGAGGAGCTGCTCTATGAGAGCGGTTTAGATTCCTCGATCAGTGCCAATACCATGCAAAAAGAACAGGCCATGCATCTGTTCAGAAGACTGCAGGTGATGATGGAGAAGGTGGAAACGTGTGATTTTGACGCAAATATCATCTACCGGAATGAAGAGCCCGTTGAATTTGCCGTGCTCCCGCTCACGCTCTATGCGGGCGAAAAAACGGTGCATGATCCTTCCGTTTCAAACATCTTGAAAACGTTCTACGAAAAGAAAAATGCCATCACGCGCATTCGGCAGAAATCCGCCGACCTGCGCAAGATCGTAACGACTGTTCTTGAGCGGAATGTGAAAAAATACGATCTGCAGTTAAAGCAGTTAAAGGATACCGAAAAAAAAGACAAGTACAAAGTCTACGGCGAGCTGCTCAATACCTACGGATATTCGTGCGAACCGGGCGCAAGATCGCTGACCTGCGAAAACTATTATACCGGTGAAGAAATTACGATCCCGCTTGATGAAACCTTAAGCGCTCTCGAAAATGCGAAGAAATATTTTGACCGGTATCAGAAATTAAAACGCACCGAGGAAGCGCTGCTGACACAGACAAAAGAGACCGCCACGCAGATCGATCATCTGCGTTCCATCCTGGCATCGCTTGATATCGCAACGTCTGAAGACGACCTTGCGCAGATCAGGGATGAGCTTACGGAAGCCGGCTACGTCCGCAGGAAAAACACGGGCAAGGTCAAAAAGATCACCTCAAAACCGCTGCACTATGTAAGCTCCGACGGCTTTGATATTTATGTCGGGAAAAACAATTACCAAAACGACGAACTGACATTTCATGTGGCAACCGGAAACGACTGGTGGTTCCACGCCAAGCAGATGCCGGGTTCGCATGTGATCTTAAAATGCGGCAACTCAGACGTGTCTGATCGCACTTTTGAAGAAGCGGCAGCCCTTGCCGCCTACTATTCCACGGGCCGTAACGCAGGCAAAGTCGAAGTGGATTATGTGCGCAAAAAAGAAGTGAAAAAACCCGGTGGGGCTGCACCGGGCTTTGTCGTCTACTACACCAACTATTCCATGGTCGCGATCCCCAAAATCGACCACCTGACGCTTGTGGAATGAGCTCTTGATGGCTACGCATTCCGCGATGCGATCTCGGCCACCATGGAATCGTACATTTCTTCATCGATCTTATACTTCTTTTTGGTGATGAAGTAACTGGTCAGCATCACGATCATCGGAATCAGCACCATGCCAAGACGCAGGATAAACGTCTGTCTCGTCGTCACCGTTGCGATATAACTGTTTGCCGTCGCAAGCGCTTCTTCACTCTCCATCGAACCCCTGCCGACTTCGATCTCAAGGGCACTGATCTTCTGGCTGATCGCATAGATCCCGCTGATGATCAGAACCAGCGCACTGATCGCCTGATTCAGAGCGGATGCGAATTTAACCGCAAAAGAACGGACCGTTGAGATCACGCTGTCATGTCGTTCATGGAATTTATACTCGTCATATTCGATCGTATTATTGATCATCACGATCATCGTCATGTTAAAGATTCCCTGACAGAAGAAAATTAAAAATCCGATGGCGTTCAACAAAATGACATTTTTCGGAAGCACATAGTCATATCCGAGAAGCAGGATATACCCGATGCTAATCAACACAATACTGTATGTCAGGATCTTTCTGCGTGAAAACTTTTTGGTAACCGCAGCAAAGATCGCCTGTGAAAACAGCGTGCCAAGACCGAACATCACGGTAAAGATAAAGATCAGGTTTCCGGCTTCCGAATAGCCGAATTCAAAGTTAAAGAAATTGTAGCCGAAAATGATCAGCAGATTCGAACCGATATTGAACAGGAAGAATGCAATGCCTGCCGGGATCAGCTGATCGTTGCGAAGAAAGATCTTCAGCATCCCTTTCAAAGAGATCTTATGATCACTGTCCTTTCTCTCCCGCTCCTTAACACCGAAATAAACCAGTAACTGGAATCCCAAAAAGGCAAGTGCAACAACGAGCGCGACCGTACGGTAAGCATTGATCGCATTTCCGGCGATCACAGTCGGCACGATCCCCGCTATGGAGAACTGTCCGATGCAGACAAAGATGCTCATCAGGGTAACCAGCAGATTTCTTGTCGATGCATCGCTTGACAGACTTGGCAGCATGCCCCAATAAGAAATATCGTTCATCGTGTAGGTCATTCCCCAGAGCAGATAGCTGAAACCGAAGAAGACCACAAAGCCCCAGCCCTGCGGACGGACCGTAAACAATATAACGATCACGATCGCATTTAAAATCGCACCGAGCAGGATCCACGGCCGGAATTTCCCCTGCTTTAAATGTGCGTTCTCGATAATGATACCCATGAGCGGATCATTGATCGCATCCCAGATCAGGCATCCCGCCATGATCGCCGATACGGTCGCAAACTGCGCCGAAGTCAGTTTCATCGTGTACTGGATGTAATTGATCAGGTACATGGAGATCAGGGCATATGCCGCATCTCTTCCCGTAGCCCCGATACAGTACGACCACTTTGTACGTGCGTCAAGCGCTGTGTTCTTCTCACTGTTCATATGCATACCTCACAAGATAGTTCATTTACGGATTCCATCGATGCACATTCCATCGCGTCGCTCTATGACGCGACACTCCGGAAGTGCCCGATGTAATCCTATGTATAAGAATTCTGTTCGAAGTTATGTTAACCAATACAGATTGCACTCATAAGGCCGAAGAACCCCGGCGCGTGTGCTCTCGTAGTTCCCAAGCACCCTGCAATCCCTGATCGCCTCTGCTGTCAGATCCGACGAACTGCGCCTGATCTCATGGTTGCAAAGATTGCACTCCACATACCAGGTTTCCTCTGCGTCGGTACGAAAATACGTAAACAGATTTTTCTTATTCCGGTTGGTGAACAGCACGTCCCCGTAAACAAGCGTTTTATGATCCTGTCTGATCGTCGTCAGTTTCTTAAGATAGGTCTGCACGGATACGCGTTTTGTCACCTCCGTCGGATCATCCGGGATCCAGTCGATCAGCTTTCTGGCATGATCCCTGGTTCCGGCCAAAATCACGCGGAACGCTTCATCCGCTGTCTTTCCCTCTGTGAGCAGATCTTTATAAAGGTTGATGCTCTCAATATCCTGCAGTTCATCGATCGATCGAAAATCAACATTGGCAAGGCCCATCTCCTGCCCCTGATAGATGAACGGCGAGCCTTTCAGCGTCAGTTGAAGGCTTAAAAGCATCATTGACAGTTTCTCATGGTATGCTTTATTTGGCTCCACCTTGGAGATCACGCGCGGACTGTCGTGATTTTCCAGGAACAGCGCCATCCAGCAGTGGTTGCCGAACTGTTCCTGCCAGCGGATATAATATTTCTTCAGGAAATTGAGGTCATAAACGTAATCGTCAAATTTCGTATGTCCCGGCATCTCAAGATGATCAAAACTGAAGAACATATCCAGCTCTCTCCGGTCATCTCCGGTTAAAAGTTTTCCGGTTTCCATACCGATCCCGGGCATTTCTCCGACGGAAAACGCATGGTAGGGGTCAAACGCCTCCGCGCGGATCTGCTTTAAATACGTATGGAGCTTCGGTCCGTAAAAATAATGCTCGATCCCGGTAAAGCCCATCATCTGCCCGATCGTTTCATCCCCATCCGGCAGTCCGTCAGCTTTGGAAATAAAATTGATCACATCCATCCGAAAGCCGTCCACGCCCTTTTCAAGCCACCAGCGGATCATGTCAATGATCTCTTCGCGAAGCGCAGGGTTCTTCCAGTTTAAGTCCGGCTGCTTTTTCGAGAAAAGATGCAGACCCCACTCGCCGATTTCCGGATAATAGTTCCAGGCCGGTCCGCTGAAGAACGATTTCCAATTGTTTGGCGGCGTATCCGGATTACCCTTCCTGAAAATATAGTAATCATGAAATTTCGACTCCGGGTCGGCTATGGCTTTCCGGTGCCATTCATGCTCATCCGAGGAGTGATTGATGACCAGATCCATGATCAGGCGCATGCCTTTTTCGTGCGTTGCCGCAAGCAGTTTATCAAACTGCTCCATCGTCCCGAACTTTTCCCAGATCTTCCGGTAATCCCTGATATCGTAACCGTTGTCATCCTGCGGGGAATCGTAGATCGGCGATAACCAGATCGCATCGATCCCTATGGATTTGAGGTAATCGAGTTTACATAATATCCCTTCCAGATCTCCCATCCCATCGCCGTTCGCATCGCAGAAGGAACGCGGATAGATCTGGTAGAATACGGCTTCCTTCCACCAGGCATGCGCCAGAGCGCAGTCTCCGGACGCCGGCATTTCGGATTCCGCATTCAACAGGCGCACAAAAGTACGCAGGAAACCCATATTGAGTTTTCCCGGCATCAGTTTGTGCAGCGCATAAAGTGTCAGATTGCCTGTAACGGGATTGTCGATCAGACGTGTCGGCAGGTTTAACTGCAACAGCAGCTTATCTAAAATATCCTTGCCGATCGGTGTGGCATAAACTTCTTTGATTCTGGAACGAAGTGTCAGCATGCATCCTCCAAGGAAGGAAAGATTCAGACGGACTTTAAGTACTTTAAGGAGAGCACTGTGATATCGTCAAACTGTTCCACGCCCTCTCCGGCATAGTCATCCACGCTCTTGTATACACCCTCGCAAAGGTTTTCTGCGGAAATGTCGTGGTCCGTTTCCCGAATATAGACCATCAGTCGGTCTTCGCCGTAAAGCTCTTCATTGATGTTGATCGCCTCCGTAACGCCGTCCGTATAGAGGAAGATCTCATCGCCCGGCTGGATCGAAAGCGTCTCGGAACGGTATTTGTATCCGTCCATCGCGGCCAGTACCAGATTCCGTTTGGTCTCCAGATAGGTATAGGTTCCGTTTCGCTTGATAATGGGCGGATTGTGTCCGGCATTGACAAAGATCACGCCGCCGGTCGTTAAGTCCAGAATACCCATCCATGCCGTGATGAACATTTCATTGACATTGTTGTGGCAGAGCCGCCCATTGACCTGCGTAAACACTTCATCGATCGGCAGGCCCGTCTGCGCCAGGGATTTGATCGTGGTACGCGCACGCATCATAAACATGGCTGCGGGAATACCCTTACCGGATACGTCCGCGATCAGGAATACGACATGTGTCGCATCCAGTTTATAAGCATCGTAAAAATCACCGCCAACTTCTTTCGCGGGCCTAGTCTTGGCAAAAACATCCACGGCGGGACTTAAGTCGAATTCCTGCGTCAGCGAGGATAACTGGATGCTTCTTGCAATCTCCAATTCCTTGGCAACGCGGTTCTTGGCTTCTTCAATGAGTTCCGTCAGGCGGTTGACCATCGCATTGATGGAATCGGAAAGCATCTCAAATTCCGATGAAGAACGGACATTGACAACGCGGTCCAGTTCCCCTGCCGTAATGGCTTCCAGATTATCATTGACCTCGTCCATCTTCTCCGTTACCAGCTGTTTCATTTCCAGCGTGATAAACAGGAATAAGACCGCATAAACCAGGATCTCTAAAAGGATCGTGATGTAGATCGAAACATTGGTCAGATAAAGTGCATCATCCGCCATCATACTGGCAACCAGACAATAACCGCTGCGGACCAGATAGGATACATAGTAGCCCTCTCCTTCAAACTCGGTCTTTACAAGCGTCAGCTGCGGCACGCCGGCCAGCATGTAGGTTAAATCCTCTCCGTCAAATTCCGTATTGTAGACGACCATATCCATATTCGTCGTCCACAGTTCCCCGGTCTCGCCGACGGAATAACCGTAACATACAGAGGATGCGACATCTTTCACGTCGTCGATCTGACCGGTCAGATACAGGTTGTCGATCTGCGCGGCAGCGGCTTTTAAGTTGGCCGCAAAAACCCTCTCGGTTGATTTTTCCGCGATACGGGTCTGTACTACAATTGTTATGTAAACCGTCAAGGCAGCGGATACCACGACAAGCATCAATAACCCGATCTGCAAGTGCGAGAGGATCGGACGGTTATGCCGCTTGAACATCGCGAATCCGCGATCTATGAATTCGATCGTAAAGAACGCGAGAAACAGTGCCAAAATGTTGGTTAAGATCATTGGCGGAGAACACTTCTGAACAAAATCAAACGCCACGTCCAGATCTTTCTCATTCGTGACAAAGATCAGGAACATATGAATGGTCTCGCTGATCAGTGCGATGATCACGCAGTAGTACGGATTCGGACGCTTGTTGTTAAAAATGAATTTCCGAAGGAACGCGGAAAAAAGACCTGCAAAGATACAGGCGATGGAGCAGGCAAGCTGCGTAAAAGCGGCACCGCCCCAGTAAACGCAGAAGAAACGTTCCACGCCGCCGATGACACCGGCAACGATACCTGCGAAACCGCCGAAAAAGAGGCCTGCGCAAAGAGGCGCCGCGTCTCTTGCATTCAGAGCCGCGCCGCCGATTTGTACACTGCCGAATTCTGTCGCATAGATCGCTGCCAGCCCGAATAAGATACCGATCAGTAATTGTCTGATCCAGGGGTTCTTAATCTTATCAAGCTTTCCCCTGCGGTCAAGCAGATGCAACAAAATGGTTAATCCTGCCGTTATCAAAGCAGAAATGATGAGCTTCATTAAATACATGGTTTATTATTCCATTGTGAACCGTTCCACAACGCCTTTCAACCGGTCTACGCACGCCAGGCTTTCGTCCACAAGGTCTGCGGAGTGACTGGTGTTCGTAACCATATCCGTTGTCTTGCTTGCGATATCGGTAACACCGACCGTCGCCTCGCCGACTGTCGAATTGATGCCGGAGATCGCATTGGAGATCTTCTCGATGGAGTCCGTCAGATTGAGGATGGATACATGGACGTCGTTCATGCTCTCTTTGAACATCTTCGCGTCCTCGTTATATTGCTCGCTGACCTGCGAGAACTCCTGATAATCTGTCAAAACGGTCTTCTCTAAGAAATCACCGGTTTCTTCCAAACAACCTGCCATATTGGAAACGGCGGAATTGACTTCGCCGACGATTCCGTTGATATCCGTAACAGCCTTACTCGTCTGCTGCGCAAGGGAACCGATCTCCGTAGCAACAACGGCAAAGCCTCTTCCCGCTTCTCCCGCTCTTGCCGCTTCAATGGATGCATTGAGGGCTAAGAGGCTGGTCTGTGAAGAGATCGCCATGATGGATTCCGTCAACTCGTTGATCTTGGAAACGGCCTTGGATTCCTCGATCGCATTGTCCGAACGAACCTTGACGGAATCAAATGTGGTTCTTGTTCTGTTGGTCGCTTCCTCGGTCTTCTTGCGAAGAGCCTGTGCTCTATCCATGATTTCACTCGACAGCTTGTCGCCGTTTTCGGAAAGTGCCGTGATATCCTTCGCACCGGTCTGCATATAACCGATATTTGCGTAAATGCTCTCGGTCGTTGCCGCCGTCTGCTGCATGCCTGCTGCCAGCTGCTCCGTCGTTGCGGAGTTGTCGGTACACATGCTGTTTACCTGATTGGTAACATTCTGCAGTTCATTGACGTTATTCGTGATCTGCTCGGAAGCACTCTCGATATCCCCGATCATGCCACGCAGGTTGTCTCTCATATCGCGTGCCGCCTTGAACATGACGCCGACTTCATCTTTCCGCTTGGCCAGTTCGCCGGTACCCGTGCTTCTGAAGTCAAACGCTGCCGTCTGCTCGATCACGCCGGTTAACTTCATGAGCGGTTTCACGATCATCTGTGCCACGAAGAATGCCGCAACGGAGCATGCAAGAAGCAGGAGCACGCATACGATGATCGCCATGTTCCTTGCTTTGTTCACAGGCGCCATGATGTCGTCATAATCCGCTGTCACAACCAAAATGCACTTGTTATATGTCAGGCAATAACTTGCCAGTTTTTTCGCACCTTTATAATCATAGATCACGCACGCCGGATCCGGCATGTCACCGGTTTTCAGTTTCTCGACCAGATCCTTTACGACCGCATTTTCAACGGGCTGCCCGATCTTCTCCTCATTCGGATGGAACTTCATCATCCCGTCGGAATTCACAACGTAGATATAAGAGGAATCCACGCCGGTCACCTTGACATCCCCAAGATAGGACTTATACTGGTCCGTCGTTACGGCCACGCCGCCCGTCTCCAGGTCAAGTACTGCCGTCTCCTGTTTTGCCATGTAGAGCATGTACGCGGAGATCTGGTCTTCCATCAGCCGCTTCTCTTCCTTAACGACGATCAGCATGGATACGAGAACGCTGATCACCATTGCAACAACGACCAGTGCGATGATCTTCGCCTTAATAGAATTCAGAAATGATACCTTCGTTTTTTTCCCCATAATACAAAACCCTTTCCCAAGAAATATGTTTAGAAACGATATGTCAATTTTAACCTATTTTACGGTATTTTACAACTGTATTTTGGGGGATTCATTGACGGGAATGCGCACTTCGTTTATGATGATACATGATGATACGGGGGTGGGAAAATGCCTGTTTTTGTTGACCAATTAGGATATCTGCCGGATGCGGCCAAAATCGCCATGACGGAAGGGCCCTGTAACTATCAGGTGATCCGCCTGGATGATCAACGCAGTGTCGCAGACGGTGTCTCCGGGGAGGGGGTATATGATGCCGCCTCCGGTTCAAACGTTTATCCGATCGATTTTTCCGATCTGAAGGTCCCCGGTTCTTATTACATCTTAGCCGGGAACGGCGAGAAATCTCCTGTATTTCAAATCGAAAATGACCTGTATGATGCGCCGCTGAAAGACGTGCTCCGCTGCCTCTATTACCAGCGTTGCGGCACGGCGCTTTTGCCCGAACACGCGCATGAATATACGCACCCCGCCTGCCATTTGGAGCCGGCGATCACACTTGAAGACTATTTGGGCAAAATCACGGCCCCGGAAACTTACGACGTCACCGGCGGCTGGCATGATGCCGGGGATTACGGTAGATATGTCACAGCAGGAAGCGTAACGGTTTCCCATCTGCTCTATGCTTACGAACGCTATCCGGAAGCTTTTGATTTTTCCATGAACATTCCGGAGAGCGAAAATAACATGCCCGATGTGCTGAACGAATGCCTTGTCGAGTTGAAATGGCTCTTAAAAATGCAGCGTATAGACGGCAGTACCTGGCATAAAGTCACGACCTTTATGCATGCGGAATTCATTATGCCCGAGGATGATCACGACCGGCTTCTGCTCTTCCCGCCATCCACCATGGCGACGGCTGATTTTGCCGCTGCAATGGCACAGGCATCAAGAGTCTATCGCCCGTTTCTTCCTGATTTTGCAGATGAAGCGCTTGCCGCCGCAAGGCGTGCTTATGCCTGGGTAAAGGCACATGATTATATTCCCTTCCATAACCCGGAAGGCTCCAATACCGGCGAATATGACGATCATACGGATGCGGATGAACGGCTTTGGGCCGCAGCGGAAATGCTAAGAAGCGATCCTGAAAATGCAGCGGAATATCTGCAGGATCTTGAAATCTTAAATGCGCAGTGTGAAGGCAAAACCGGCTTTGGCTGGAGAGATGTCTCGGGACTTGCTTCCATGAGCATCTTAACGGATGAAAACAAACGCGCCGGTAAACTTATCGAATCGTTCCGTAAGGCTGTTTTAAACGAAGCGCTCCGTCTCATGCAGATGATCCGTAAAAAAGGCTGGCATCTTGCCATGAATGAAAACGAATTTGAGTGGGGGTCCAATATGGTGGTCTTAAACCGCGGCATGATCCTCTCTCTCGCTTCGCTGATCGATACAAAAAACGCGAAAGCTTTCCGCGCGGGAATCCTTTCGCATCTGCATTATCTCTTCGGCAGGAATCCGATGAACGTTTCCTATGTGACAGGTTACGGCGAAAATGCTTATATGCATCCGCATGACCGCGTCATGGAAGTCGACGGGATCGATAATCCGATCCCCGGTTACGTATCCGGCGGTCCTTTCGGTGATTTCTGTGACGATATCTCTCTTGATCTGCTTGCAAAAGATACCCCGCCGATGAAATGCTATGTGGATCACTGCGACAGTTATTCCACCAACGAGATCACGATCTACTGGAATACGCCACTGATCTTCCTGCTTGCCCATCTGAAAACAAAATGACCGCATCCAAGCGGTCATTCACAGTCCGTTATTCGTATCCCATCCAGTCGGACAATTCCTCATCTGTTCCGTACACATAATGGCGTCCCGAAATATGGTGCAACGTCCCCTTGCCATAGTCGATGCCGCTTGTCGCATAATCATAAAAGACGGCTTTTCTTGCGCGCTCCGCATACGGATCCGGGCTTGGGATCGCCGATAAAAGGCTTACCGTATAAGGGTGTATGGGATTTGCAAAAATCTCTTCCGTTGTACCGGTCTCAAGCAGGCGTCCGAGATGCAGAACGCCGATCCTGTCCGATATATATTTTACCATCGAAAGATCGTGTGCGATGAACAGATACGCGCACCCCGTCTCTTCCTGAATATCCTTCATCAGATTAACAACCTGCGCCTGAATGGAAACATCCAGAGCCGATATACACTCATCCGCAATGATCAGATCCGGATTCATGATCAGTGCTCTGGCAATGCCGACACGTTGCCGCTGACCGCCGGAAAACTGATACGGATACCGGTCATAATGTTCCTTCGCCAGTCCGACCTTTTGAAGCAGCGTGTTGATCTTTTCTCTTCTCTCATCAGCCGAAGCATAGGTATGGTGAATGTCCAGGCCCTCGCCGATGATGTCGCCGATCTTTTTACGCGGATTTAAGGATGCCATGGGATCCTGAAAGATCATCTGCATCCTGGTGCGCAATTCCAGGTTGGTAGATTTGTCCATTTTCCCCGTGATATCCTTGCCGTTGAACGTGACCTTTCCGTCGGTCGGATCGAGCAGACGGATGACATCGCGCCCGATCGTGGTTTTTCCGGAACCTGATTCGCCGACCAGTCCGTAGGTTTCTCCGGGATAGATCTCAAAACTGACATCATCCACGGCCTTGACCACAAAGGATCCGTTCTTAAAATACTGTTTTAACTTTTCCACCTTTAACAGCGGTTCTGCGTTATAATCTACTGCCATTTCCGACCTCATGATCCGCTTTCATGCGTTCGATACGGTTCTTTAATTCTTCCGGAATTTCAATCCTGGGTGCTCTCTCATCCAGCAGCCATGTCGCCGCATAGTGCGTATCGCTCACGCGAAACATCGGCGGCTGCTCTTTCCAATCTGCTTTTAAGGCATACTGGTTCCGCGGGGCAAATGCATCCCCGACCACCTCGTGTAAAAGATTTGGCGGAGACCCCGGGATCGTATAGAGTCTGTCATCATTCGTATTTAAGTCCGGCATCGCCGAAAGCAGTCCCCAGGTATAGGGGTGCTTCGGATCATAAAAGATCTCTTCGACGTTTCCGACTTCCACGATTCTGCCCGCATACATGACATTGACATAGTCCGCGACTTTGGCGACAACGCCTAAGTCATGCGTGATATAGATAACGGAAATCCCGTGTTCTTTCTGAATGGTCTTGATGAGTTCAAGGATCCTTGCCTGGATCGTTACATCAAGCGCGGTTGTCGGCTCATCACAGATGAGCAGATCCGGGTAGCAGGAGATCGCGATCGCGATGACCACACGCTGGCGCATACCGCCGGAAAGCTGATGCGGATACTGCTTATACCGTTTCTCCGGATCTGAGATCCCGACTTCCTTAAGCAGTTCCAACGCACGTTGCTTTGCTTCATCTTTGGGGAGGTTTAAGTGCATGATCATGCCTTCGATCAGCTGGTTCCCGATGGTCATCGTCGGATCCAGGCTCGTCATCGGATCCTGAAAGATCATGGCGATCCTGCGTCCGTTAACGTTCTGTCTGATCCAGCGTTTTTCTTTTTTTAAGATATCGACTTCCTGCGCGTTCCCGTCATCATCCGTATAGCGGAAAATGATCTCACCGCCGTTTATGGTCGCATTGCCGGCCAGAATCCCCATGGCCGTCTTCATCACAACGGATTTACCGGAACCCGATTCGCCCACGATCGCAACGGTCTCGCCGCGCTCCAGATCCACATTCACGCCGCGGATGGCATGCACGGGTCCCGCCGTGGTCTTGAAAGTAATATCCAGATCTTTGATTTCCAATATCTTGTCAGGCATTACATATCCTCGATTCTGGGAGCCAGTGCCTCTCTTAAACCGTCACCGACAAAATTGAATGCCAGCATCAGCAGTGCCAGCACGATGATCGGCGGCAGGATCTGATACGGCAGGGTTGTAATATTGTTAAAGCCGTCCTCGATCAGGGAACCGATCGAGCACTGGGGCAGCACGATGCCGACGCCCACAAAGCTTAAGAATGCTTCCGTAAAGATCGCGATCGGAATGGAGAACATGACCTGCGTGATCACGGGACCGATCGTGTTGGGAAGTACGTCTGAGAAAATGATCCTGAAATTCTTTGCTCCCAAAGTCCTGCTTGCCATGATATATTCAAGGCCCTTAATGCGAAGCATCTCTGCTCTTGCGATCTTACTCATGCCGATCCACTCCGTCGTCAGCAGTGCAACGATCACGAGCCATACGCCCTTTGGCATAAAAGTCGCAAGCACACCGACAATGACGAGCCGCGGGATACTGTTACTGATCTCCACGATCCTCTGCATGATCGCATCCGTCGTCTTTCCGAAATAACCCGAGATCAGGCCGTAACTCATGCCGATCACCATATCCGTGATGATCGTCACGAAAGCGATCATGACCGAAATCCTTGCCCCGTACCATACTCTCGTCCACAGGTCGCGCCCGAGCGTGTCCGTTCCGAACAGGAACGTCTTATCGGCAAATACGTCATCCGCGCCTGTCGATTTATGTAAACCGGCAATCTGCGGAGACAAACTTTTTGCCACAACGTCTGTGCCGTCCACACGGACCGATACGATCTCGCGGTATCCGTATCCGGAAAACATGGGTCCGAAGATTGACAGCAGCATGATCAGCAGAATGATGTATAAACCGATCATGGCACGCGTATTATTTTTAAACCGCAGAAACACGCCTTTCCAGAATCCCTGGGAAGCATAGTTTCTGTCTGTCTCAAGGTCTTCACTGACAGCCAGGACAAAATCATCATCCGTAACGGTAAGTGTTCCGTTTTGTATCTGTTCCGTCATCTATGACTCCTTCTTCCCGGCCAGTCT
This sequence comes from Lachnospiraceae bacterium, assembly GCA_017544705.1. Lineage (GTDB taxonomy): Bacteria > Bacillota > Clostridia > Lachnospirales > Lachnospiraceae > UBA2868. The sequence continues at coordinate 15,566 of JAFYDQ010000030.1, forward strand.
GATCCGCGGATCCAAAAGCCCGTAAGCGATATCCAAGATCAGCATGATCAGGATGTATAAAGCCGAATAAATGATCCCGAGTGCCAGCACGTAGTTGTAGTCGATCCCTTCGCCGGAGATCGCATCCACGAGCAGTTTCCCGAGTCCGTTGATCCCGTAGATCTTCTCAACGACCAGCGCGCCCGTAAGCAGATCCACCACAAGCGGTGCGATCACGGTCACGATCGGGATCAGCGCATTTCTCAAAATATGTCTGGTCACGAGTTTGGTCCCATACATTCCCTTACTCTCGGCAAGGAGTACATAATCGAAATCCATGACCTCGACCATCTCATTTCTGGTAAACCTGGCAACCGTCGACATGGAAAAGAGCGACAGGGACAGGGCCGGAATGACGGATGAGGATAAGAATCTCGACGCATCAAAATAGAATGGGAAGATCGTGACTTTGTACGCCAAAAAGTACTGCAGAAAGATCATGAACACATAGGACGGCACACACACCCCAACGATCGATAAGACCGTACAGAATGTGTCCCAGAACCGTCCTCTGTTCAACGCTGCAGCAATCCCTAAGATCAGACCGATCAGGGTCCCGAGTAAGATCGAGATCCCGCCGATCTTAAAAGAATTGGCCATACACTGTGGCAGCACCGTAGAGATCGGGGCACCGTTATACAGCGAACTGCCCTTCCCGAAGCTGCCCTTTAGCAATACGTTTTTCATATAATTGCCAAACTGAACGAAGATGGGGTCGTTAAGCCCCATCTCAGCTCGTTTTTTGGCAATCGCATCGGCGCTCATACGCTCAGAGGGGAACGGATTCCCCGGCATGATCCTGACCATCAAAAACAGTAAAAACGTGATGATCAGAAGCGTTACGAGCGCCATGATAACTCGTTTGATAATATATTTCGTCATATGAATCAGATCTGTGTTTCAGATTTATTTTGCGATCGATGCATTCTTATATGCTCTGTTGATCGCTACCGGATGGAATTCCACACCGGTTACGCCTTCCTTGATCAGGTTTGCGTTCGCCTTGGTGTAAAGCGGTGCGATAACAGCTTCGTCCATAACGATCTTTTCCGCATCCAGCAATGCAGTCCAGCGTGCATCATAATCGGATACGTACTGGCCGGTCGTGCAGTCGGTGATCAGCTGGTCGTACTCTGCGTTACTCCAGAAACCGTAGTTGTTGGCGTTGTTGGTTACCCACATACCAAGGTAGGTCATCGGATCCGCATAGTCGGGACCCCATCTGGTCAGTGCGATATCATAATCATCATTCTGCATCTTATCCAGACGCTCTGCCTTTGTCATCGGTGCAAGCGTGATCGTTACACCGCTTAATGTGGATTCGATCTGTTCCTTTAAGGCCTGTGCAACCTTGGTGACCTCATCACCTTCGTTGTTACCGAAGATCATCGTGAATTCGAAGGAATCAACCCCGAGTTCTGATTTTGCCGCATCAAAGTACTTCTGCGCTGCTTCCGGATTATAAGAGCAGACATCCTTGAACAGCTCCTGGTTCTCGGAGAAGTCCTTACCGGTCGTGGAGCTTGCCGCAAACTGAGGCGGTACGCAGGTATAAGTTGCAAGAGAACCGTCCATGACATAGTTGTCAACTAAGGACTGTCTGTCAATGGCATTGGTGAATGCAAGTCTTAAGTTTGCATTACCCAGATAACCGTTTGCGTTGTTCTCGGTCTGGCTGAAAGATAAGTACCACATATAACCGGCACCGGTTACATCCAGTTTCTTGGAAAGTTCCGCGTCGTTCTTAACGCTGGTAACCTGATCACCGCCGACAACAGCGATATCCAGTGTGCCGTTCTTGAAACCGGTCAGTGCGTTATCGGAAGAACCGACTACCTGATAGTTTAAGCCGTCAAGTTTTACTCTTCCCGCATCCCAGTAATCCGGGTTCTTGGTTAAGGATAAACTTGCCGTACCGGGTGTGTAATCAGACAGAATGAACGCACCGTTTGATAAGAACGTCTTCGGGCTTGTGCCGTAAGTACCATCCTCAAGGCTCTCATAGAAGGCCTGGTTGATCGGATAGAATGTCGGGAAATACATCAGGGACGGGAAGTAGGAAACCGGTACTTCCAGTTCTACCTGCAGCGTCTTATCATCAACAGCCGTAACGCCCAGTGTGGACGGATC
>JAFYDQ010000031.1 GCA_017544705.1 Lachnospiraceae bacterium
CATCTTCAGGAGTTACAGTTTCTACCGGGTAAAATACATTATCATCTTATCGGTACTGCTCTTTGTGGTATTTTTAAACGTTGCATATATGACCATGGCTCTCGTTTTGGATGCATCGGTTGTCTTTTATGCGGTAGCCGGTACCCTGATCTATTTCTGTATCAGCATCTTTGTACCCAAACGGCTGATGACGGTTGCGATCGGCAGAGCCGTCGACGATATGAACGAAGGACTGATCCTCTTTGACATCAATAAGAACTGTATCTATGCCAACAAATTTTCCAAAGAGCATTTTGACCTCGACGAAACCTGTGACATGAATGCAGAAATGCTTGCAATGGTCACGGCATCTCTTTCGGCAAACGGTGAAGAATTCGGCGAAGTGCCCTATGTCAAAAAGATCGGAAAAGGCGATATCGCGTCAAACAAGTATTACAAAGTCCGCTATAACCAGTTGAGTGATAAAAAGGGACTGGCGATCGGCTCCTACTTCCTGATCGAAGATAACACCGAAGAAGTCTTCTTCTTAAACGAGATCAACGAGGCCAAAAACGAAGCCGACAACGCAAATAAAGCCAAGAGTTCTTTCCTTGCAAGCATGTCCCACGAAATCCGGACGCCCTTAAATTCCGTGCTGGGCATGAATGAAATGATCCTGCGCTCTACCGACGATCCGCAACTTTTGGAATATGCCGAAAATATTCGCACTTCCGGGGACACTCTGTTGTCACTTATCAATGACATCCTTGACTTTTCCAAGATCGAAGCAAATAAGATGGATCTTGTATTATCAGAATACGATCCGCATAAGTTGCTGCGGGAATGCTTCTGTTATTTTGAACAGAGCGCTAAGGCAAAAGAACTGTATCTCAGGATGAACTGCAGTGAAGACATGCCGTCCGTGCTTTACGGAGACGAGAATCATATCCGGCAGATCTTAAGCAATCTGATCTCCAATGCCGTCAAATATACCAAAGAAGGCGGCGTGACGGTTGATGTAAATGCCGAAATGACAGATATGGATGCCATGTTGAACATCCGTGTCAGTGACACGGGAATTGGTATCGAACAATCTGATATCGATTATCTCTTTGATCCGTTCAGACGCGTTAATGAACAGATGACCGCCAATATTCAGGGAACAGGTCTGGGACTTGCGATCACAAAGGAACTGATCGACTTACTGCAGGGTTCGGTGGAAGTGGAGAGCACGCCCGGGATTGGCAGTACGTTCCATATCCGGCTCCCGCAAAAGATCGTCGACAAAACACCGATCGGACCGTTTACGACCCAGTCTGAAACTGTTACACATCAGTACAGGGAAAGTTTTCAGGCTCCGGATGCAAAGGTATTGGTTGTAGATGACGTGCCGCTGAATCTGAAACTGGTTGAAGCCCTGCTCAGACAGACACTGGTGAAAGTGGATAAGGCCGAGGGTGGAGAAGCCGCGATCGAAATGTGTATGGAAACGAAATATGACGTGATCCTGCTGGATCACAGAATGCCCGACCCGGACGGTATCGCGGTGTTCAATGCGATATCGGAAAAGGGTGCCAATACCGATACCCCCGTCATCATGTTAACAGCCAATGCGTTAAGCAATGCACAGGAAGAATATCTGCAGATGGGATTTGCGGGATACCTGTCCAAGCCCGTTCACGGTAAAGACCTGGAAGAGGCCTTAAGGACACACCTTCCTGTAGAAAAGATCGTGATCACATCTGCTCCAGAATAAAGTCCTTCACGTCTTCCAGTTTGCTCTTCTGCCATGCTTTCTCATTCTCTTTCATGGCAAGCGGATAGATGATCTGAAAGTCCAGAACCTCACCGGGCACTCTTCCGCTTCTTAACGGCTCATAGAAGTTTCTATAGAAATCTTCTTCGGTTGCATTTTCAAATTCTGCAGGTTTTAAGAACCGCAGCTGTTTTTTGGTATTATTGAGAAACATCTTTGCGGCAAGTGGGATCAGTTTCTCATACTCATCCTCCTGCACGTCGGTAAAAATACGGGGGATTTCTCCTTTCACCACGTGATCGCATTCCCGGTCGATCCTGATGCCGAACGGTTCAAACGTAAAATCATTCTCCGAGAAATGCAGTTTCACAAACAGCCCCAGTTCCGTATTCATCTGGGACCTCTGATAATCCGTATCAAATACAAAATTACCCAGGGAATAAAAGATCGCTTTGCCGGGAAAGGTCTCATAATTCATCGGAACATGCGGATGATGCCCGATCACAAGATCCGCACCCATATTCAGATAGGCCATATAACGGTCTCTGGTATAAGGTGACGGAAGCGCCGTGAATTCCTCCCCGCCGTGTGCAACGATGATACACCATCTGCAAGTCTGCTTAACCTGATCGATCGCATGCGCGATCGTTTCCATGTCGCTCCAGCTTAAGCATCCCGGCGTATCTTCGGATGCCTTTCTGCAGGCGCGCTGGTAGCCCACGCCGATCAGGCCGATCCCGCCGGCCTCGGGAAAGATCACGGGACTTGCGGCTTCCTTTAGGTTCATGCCGGCACCAAGCGTCCGGGTTTTATACGCTTTTGCCAGCGCAAGCGTATCCCTTATCCCGTCAACTCCCGCATCCATGATATGGTTATTGCAGATGTTCCAGACATCCGCGCCGATCTTTTGTAAAAACGATGCCGCTTCCGGATCCATGCTGTGTACGAGCGATGCCACGGCATTTTCTCTCATGACCTTCTTCTGATCGGACAGCGGTCCTTCCACGTTCACGATCAGATGATCAGAAGCATGCAAAAAAGATAAGACCTCATCCGACAAAAGATGCGGGTCCCTCCATTTTCCGTCCATATATTTGTCAAAACCGATGTCGCCGGTAAAGATCAGTGTCGATGTCATCATCTCTCCCGTAGAATTATAATCCGGCATATTCCCGGAACTTATCGCCGCGTTCCTCAAAATTCTTAAAAAATCCGTAGGAAGCCGCCGCAGGTGACAGAATAACGGCATATCCTTCCGGTGTCAGCTTTTTCGCCATGTCCACGGCATTTTTCAGATCACCGGCATAATGACAGTTTGGAAGATCCTTTAGGGTTTTTAAGATCCGTTTTCCGCTGTCGTACATAAAAATATAAGTATATCCGGGGTTCTTTCTGATGTAACTGATCAGTTCGTCATAGTTGATCCCGCGATCCATCCCGCCGATCAATACGGTGTGCGCATTTCTTACCGCCGCAAGTGCCGAAATGGTCGCATCCGGGATCGTGGAGATCGAATCGTCGTAATACGATATTCCGTCTTTTACCCCAAGAAGCTGCAGGCGGTGGCTCAGACCTTCAAAGGTCTTAAGGAATTGCCTGACTTCCTGCGCACTTGCGCCAAACTGCTCCGTTGCAATACGATACACAAATTCCGCATTGTATTGGTTGTGTTCCCCGAGGATCTTCAGATCATAGTCAAACCCCGTGGCGGGAATAATGATCTTTTGTGCCCTCGTTGCAATATCACCAAGCATTTCGCCGACATAAAGAACATCCTGTTCTGTCTGATATTTCGTAATATTGCATTTAGCCATGCAATATTTCTCAAAGGTCTGATAATAATCCAGATGTTCCTCATACAGATTCAGGAATACGGCGATATGCGGCGAAACCTTCGTGTGCGCCAACTGGTGACAGGACATCTCAAATACCACGACCGTGTCCGCATCGATCTCTCCGTAGTGATTCAGGCAGGGTTCTCCAATATTTCCCAGCAATATGACTTTCCGTTTCAGGGTATTCTTCAGGACATGATAAAGCAGGGCAGATGTGGTACTCTTGCCCTTTGTTCCGGTAATGCCGATCACATTTTGTGAAAACGCGCTGAGAAAGATTTCCGTCTGGGAAGTATATTTCGGATGATCCTCATCCATGATGATCCCCGGGCTTTTGATGATCAGGTCAAACTTATCCTCATCAATTTCCTCTCTGCTACCCTCAAAGACCGTGATCTCTTTCGGCCTGCAGTATTGTTTCAGGAATGCCTCGGTGGACTGTCCTTCCCGTCCATATCCCCAGATCAATATGTTCTTGTTATCAAAATCACGGCGTATATCCATGTTTTTTATTCGAACTCGATCGTCGCGGTCGGCTTCGGACTCAGGTCATATGCCACTCTGTTCACGTTCGAAACTTCCGTGATGATCCGCTTTACAATGTGGTTCAGGAGTGCATAAGGGATCTCTTCGATCGTTGCCGATGTCGCGTCTACGGAATTGACGGCACGGATGATGACCATCCAGTCGTCCAGGCGTTTTCCGTCTTTGATACCGGTGGAAGTAAACGGCGGCACCACGGTGAAATACTGCCAGACCTTTCCTTCCAGACCGTTCTTGGCAAACTCTTCCCGCAAAATGGCATCCGATTCACGTACCGCTTCAAGTCTGTCGCGTGTGATCGCGCCCACACATCTGACACCGAGTCCCGGTCCCGGGAACGGCTGGCGATAGACCATATTATCGGGAAGGCCAAGTGTCTTTCCGACAACACGGACTTCATCCTTATATAAGAACTTTACGGGTTCCACCAGTTCAAAATGCAGTTCTTCCGGAAGCCCGCCGACATTATGATGTGCCTTGACACCGTCCGATTCCAGAATGTCCGGATAAATCGTGCCCTGTGCCAGGAACTCGATCCCCTCCAGCTTGGCCGCTTCTTCCGCAAATACATTGATAAATTCGGCACCGATGATCTTGCGTTTCTGCTCGGGATCCGCAACGCCTGCCAGCTTATCCAGAAAACGATCCGTTGCATCCACATAGATCAGATTTGCATCCATCTGATTGCGGAACACCTCGATCACCTGCTCCGGTTCGCCTTTTCTGAGCAACCCGTGATTAACGTGTACGCATACCAGATTCTTTCCGATCGCCTTGATCAAAAGTGCTGCCACCACCGAGGAATCGACACCGCCGGATAAGGCGAGCAATACCTTTTTCTCTCCGATCTGCTCCTTCAATGCTTTTAACTGCTCGTCGATAAAAGCCTTCGCCAGTGTTTCGTTTGTGATCCGCTCCATGGAATCGGGTCTTCTGTTGTCTGCCATTTCGTATCCTCCTGTTTCAAACTCTTTGATACCATTTTGATGTTTGGCAGATACTTTGTCAACGTCTTTATACGAATCTGCGGACCGTGATAATGGTCCGGTAATAAGCGCTGCTGTATTTGATCCCGGTGGCTGCCGTGCTCGCATGGACGATCATCCCGTTACCGATATAAATGCCGACATGACCGCCGTAGTAGAGGATATCTCCGGGCTGCATGTCGGAAATGCTGACCTCCTGTCCCGCTACCGACTGCGCATAGGAACTTCTCGGCAGGGAGATACCGAAATGCGCATAAACGGCACCGGTAAAGCCCGAGCAGTCACATCCTTCCGTCAGCGACGTGCCTCCTGCCACATACGGATTACCCACAAACTGGCAGGCATAATCCGCGATCTCTCTTCCTCTTGCGGAACCGCCTCCCGAAGATCCGCCTTCCGAAGAGCCGCCGCCGGATGGGCCGCCCGAAGACTCTTCTTCCGATCCGCCTCCGGAATCTTCGGAAGATTCCGTATGATCTTCAACCTGAATCTCGTCTCCCTTTTCTTCGGCTTCTTTTTTCTTTTTGTCCTCTTCCAGTTTCTTCTTCAGCGCATCCTCTTCGGCTTTCCGTTTTGCCTCGGCCTCGGCTTTCTTTCTGGCGGCTTCCTCAGCTTCCATCTGCTTGATGGTTGCCGTCTGTTCCTTGATCTGGTTCTGGTATTCTTTTGCCTTGCTCTTGGCTGCGCTTAACTGGGAGTCGAAATCTTCGACCGTCCGGCGTTTTTCATCCAGCATCCGCTGCAACTCAGCGGACTGCTCCTCCAGATCCGCTTCTACTTCCTCGATCTCCGCCTTCTCATCCTCCAGCGTCATCTTTGCTTCCATGACTTCCTGCTTGGTGTACTGGTATTCCAATAACAGCCTTCGGTCATAATCATACAGTTTTTCCGTGTAGTCCATTTTATTGAGCAGGTCTGCCATGCTCTGTGACTGGAGGAACAACTGTACATAGGTCGGATCGCCTTTTTCGTACATGAACTTGATCCGGCGCTTCATCGCCTCCCGTTGTGACTCTTCCTTGGCCAGTGCCGCCTCATAATCTTCTTCGGCCTGTTTGATCGCAACCTCTTTGTCGGCGATATCACCCTTTAAAATATCAACGGTCATTAAGAGCACAACAAGCTGGCTGTCGATCTCTTCGATCTCAGCCTCGGTCTCTTCAATGCCCTCCTCCAGGTCATCGATCTCTCCCTGAACGTTGGACAGTTTTTTCTCGGTTTCTTTCTTTTGCTGTTTGGCATCTGAAATGGCAGTTCCGTATACCTGCGTCGCAGGCAACAGTCCTACAAGGCATGCCAAAAGAAAACAGACAACCCTCTTATTCATTTTTATACTCCCTAAAAAAGCAGATCCGCCCCTCACAGATCTGCTTTTATTATAAATAAAGATGTTATGTAATTCAACCTTTTTCTGTGCTACAGCTCGCAGTTGTTGACGGTTCTCGGGAACGGGATCACGTCACGGATATTGGACATACCGGTTAAGTACATCACGCATCTTTCAAATCCGAGGCCGAACCCTGCATGTCTTGCGGTACCGTATTTGCGAAGATCCAGGTAAAAATCATAATCCTCCTGTTTTAAGCCCAACTCCTTCATGCGGTTTATCAGGGTATCATAATCATCTTCTCTCTGCGATCCGCCGATGATCTCGCCGATCCCAGGTACCAGGCAGTCCATGGCCGCAACCGTCTTGCCGTCCTCATTCAGCTTCATGTAGAAAGCCTTGATCTCCTTCGGATAATCCGTCACAAATACCGGACGTTTGAATACCTGCTCTGTCAGATAACGTTCGTGCTCGGTCTGCAGGTCACATCCCCAGTATACTTTATAGTCGAAGTTATCATTGTTCTTCATGAGGATATCAACCGCTTCCGTATAGGTCACGCGTCCGAAATCCGATTTTGCCACGTGCTCAAGCCGCTCAAGCAGGCCCTTGTCGATAAAGTTGTTGAAGAATTGCATCTCTTCCGGTGCATTTTCCATCACATAGTTGATGATATATTTGATCATGCTCTCCGCGATGGCCATGTCATCCTCAAGATCCGCAAACGCCATCTCCGGCTCGATCATCCAGAACTCCGCCGCATGCCTTGTCGTATTGGAGTTCTCCGCACGGAAGGTCGGTCCGAATGTATAGATGTTCTTAAAGGCCATCGCAAAGGTCTCGCCGTTGAGCTGGCCGCTGACCGTTAAGTTGGTTTCCTTACCGAAAAAGTCCCGGCTGTAATCCACTTTTCCGTTTTCAAGTCTTGGCAGATCATCCGGATCAAGCGTGGTGACACGGAACATCTCACCGGCGCCCTCACAGTCACTTCCCGTGATCAGGGGCGTATGCACATAAACAAAGCCTCTCTCCTGGAAGAACTGATGGATCGCAAAAGCGATCAGCGAACGCACGCGGAATACCGCCTGAAACGTATTGGTCCTGGGACGCAGATGTGCGATCGTACGCAGGTATTCCATGGAATGTCTTTTTTTCTGCAACGGATAATCCGGCGTGGACGTTCCTTCAACAACAACTTCCGTTGCCTGGATCTCAAACGGCTGCTTTGCTTCCGGTGTCGGTGTGAGTGTGCCGGTCACGATCAGTGCGGCACCGACATTTAATTTGGAGATCTCCGCAAAGTTTGCAAGCTTATCCGCATAGACAACCTGCAGTGTCTCAAAAAACGTTCCGTCACTGACCACGATGAATCCGAAGGTCTTGGAATCCCGGATGCTCCGGACCCAGCCGCCGATCGTGACTTCCTTGTTAAAATATTCTTCTTTTTTTCTGTACAGATCTCTGATCGATATCAGTTCCATTTTCTCATCTCCCGTTTTTCTACTGTTCGCTGATCACTGCATTGTCGGCAAGAAAGTGCTCGACTTTTTCCAACAGCATGGAATCCTTCAGATCCTGCTCCGTGATCGTTTCAAACAGATCTTTTTTCTTTTCATAACCGTATTCCGCCATGGTGTCGGCAACTTTTTGCTGAAACTCCTCATCCGTTACGGTAATGCCCTCCGTATCCGCAATGGCCTGGATCACAAGGCTCCGTTTTGCGCTCTCGCCTGCAGACTGCTCTACCGTCTCCATAAAAGTCGCCTCATCCATCCGCAGATATTCCTGCAGATACTCCTCATAGGTTTTCCCGTATGCTTCGGCATTTGATTTTGCCGTGCGGATCATGGCTTCCTTCTTCGCAGCCAGATATGACTCGGGAATGTCCTGCTTCAGGGCGGCGTTTTCGATCGCTTCGTTCAGCAGCTGAGTATACATGGTGCTGTCTGCATATCCGGTTAAGGAAGCGGTTGCCTGGCTGCGCATGAAATCCTTGATCTCATCCACGCTGCCAAACTGTCCGCCCGTTTTCTCCATCAGAAATTCCTGCGTCAGCTCCGGCATGACTTTCCTGCTGATGCCGTTAACCGTTACCTTAAATACGGCCGTCTTGCCGGCAAGGTTCGGATTGTTCGGATACTCACCGGGAAACGTCGCATGAACATCCAATGTATCTCCGACCTTGGCACCGATCAGGCCTTCTTCGAAGCCCTCGATAAACGTGCCGGACCCGATCTCCAAGTCAAAGCCCTTTGCGCTTCCGCCATCGAACAGGACGCCGTCAATACTGCCTTCGTAATCGATATTCGCAATATCGCCGTTTTCCACGGCCGTCCGATCCGTGACAGCCTCCTGCGTCGCAAAGGCATCAAGCATCCGGTCAACCTGTTTCTGGACATCTTCTTCCGAGATCGTTGTTGCCATCCTGGTGACGGCAAGCCCCTTGTAATCTCCGAGTGTCACATAGTCCAGCGCATTGATCTTTTCCCCGCATCCGTTAAGCATAACGGCGAGAAACAGAAGCGCCGGTAAAACCCATTTTTTTCTCATCATTTCATACTCCTCAAAATGAACCGTCTGGCACACAGAACATACTAACATACACCCCTGCCAAATTCAAGAATCGCATCTTGCGCTGCGAAATGCTTGTGTGATAGAATGATTACCGAAAATGCTGAATGAGCCAGCACTCCGGAGGTAATTCATGTCAACTTTATCTATCGTACTTTTGAGCATATTGGGCGTTCTGATCATCGTCATGGTGGTTTTGTATTTTCTGGGAAAGAGAATGCAGAAGAAACAGGATGAACAGCAGGCGCAGATCGATGCGGCCAAGCAGACCGTGTCCATGCTGATCATTGACAAGAAACGAATGAAGATCAAGGAGTCCGGCCTTCCCGCAATGGTCCTGGAACAGACGCCGAAATATCTGCGTTGGTCCAAGGTTCCCATTGTCAAGGCAAAGGTCGGCCCACAGGTTCTTTCTTTAATGTGCGATGATAAGATCTTTGATGACATTCCGGTCAAAAAAGAGGTCAAGGCAACCGTCAGCGGGATCTACATCACCGGTGTCAAGGGGCTGCACGGCAAGCAGGCGGTTACGGAAAAGAAAAAGAAAAGCAAATTCCGTCTTGCCATGGAACGCGCCCAGGAAAAGCTCGGTGCCAAACCGATCAAATAGGCTTATTCATAATCCAGCATTACATCCATATCGTCATGCAGGCGGTTGATATAGTTGAGCATTTCGTCTTTCGTTTCCGGATTGCGCAGTGCGAACTCCAGATTTGCCTGCAGGAATCCGCATTTGGTTCCGACATCATACCGGTGTCCTTTGAATGCGTACGCATACATGGCCTCATCTTTTGCCATGCGCTTTAAGGCATCCGTCAGCTGGATCTCCCCGCCGGTTCCGGCATCCTGTGTTTCCAGATAAGAGAAGATCGATGGCGTGATAATATACCGGCCGAGGATCGCGATGTTGCTCGGCGCATCTTCGATCTTCGGTTTCTCCACAAGATCGTGCACCTTGTAAACACGGTCTTCAATATTCTTGCAATCCACGATCCCGTACTTGTTCACAACCTCATGTGCCACTTCCTGCACACCCAGAACCGAGGTTTTGTATTCCCCGTAAATTTCCATCATCTGCATCAGACACGGTTTTTTGGATACCACCACGTCATCACCCAAAAGAACCGCAAACGGCTCATTGCCGACAAAATGTCTTGCCGTTAAGATCGCATGTCCCAGGCCTCTTGGCTCTTTCTGGCGGATATAATAGATATCGGCCATATCCGAGATCTCCCGGACCATATTCAGCATTTCCTGCTTGCCTGCGCGCTCCAGCTCCAATTCCAGTTCAATGGATTTATCAAAATGGTCCTCAATGGAACGTTTGTTACGGCCGGTCACGATGATGATCTCCTCGATGCCGGATGCAACCGCCTCCTCGATGATATACTGAATGGTCGGCTTATCGACGATCGGCAGCATCTCTTTGGGCTGCGCCTTCGTTGCCGGCAAAAACCTCGTTCCCAGTCCCGCTGCGGGGATGATCGCTTTACGTACTTTCATTTATCCATCCTCCCTGATAATTTACTGTGTTATAGGATCAAGCGAGAACGCATCCTTGGAAGATATGTCCATGCGGATCTCGCAGTTTGCCAGATGCTCGTAATTCACATCCAGTGCGTAATCGATCCGGATGCGGATCTGCTCATCGGTTTCGATCACCTCGATATTGTGTGCATCGATCCCGATCGTAATGCTCCCGAAGGGCGTGATATAGTTTGTGATATTCCGCTTATTCTCTTCAAAGAGCATGTTGACGTTCGTCACGCCGGATTTGGTCAGCTGAAAAGCATTCTCATCAAATTTGACCGTATTCTTCGTGACCCCGTCTATGCCTTCCGTGATCTCGTCATATAGCAGATAGTGCTTATTTTTCTTTTTATAGTAGTTACCCTTCGTGATAACTTCTACTTTTTCTCCGTCCACGTCCGGTCCGAACTGGATGCCGGAAACGGAGATCATAACATCTTTCGTCATTGCTCTTCCCCGTTCAGCTGACTGATGATCGCCTTTTCCTGATTGTTCACATGCATCAGGATCGCCTCCTCCGCCTTCTTCGGATCACGCTTTATGATACAGCGCAGGATCTGCTGATGCTCTTTGATCAGGTTCGCATGGTGCGCCGGATCCTTAATGTATTCCAACCTGTAGCGGTATACCCGCTCGGCCAGATTCCCGGCCATCTGTATAAGGCGTTTGTTTTTGGAAGCGGCGATGATCCTGTCATGAAACGCAACATCCGCATCCGCGACAGCTGTCGTCTCTCCCGTTGTGACGGCCTGTTCAAATGCATCCGCCGCATCTTTCAGCGCCTGAATCTCCTCTTCCGTGATCCGCTCGCAGGCCAGTCTGACCGCAAGCGCATCCAATGATCCTCTGACTTCCAGAACGTCTGAGATATCCTGCCTGGAGATCCTGGATACTTCCGCACCGCGTCTTGGGATCATCGTTACCAGTCCCTCCAGTGTAAGCATTCGGATCGCTTCCCGTACCGGCGTACGGCTGACGCCCAGACGATTGGCCAGATGGATCTCCATCAGCCGTTCCCCGGGCTTGAGTTCGCCTGTTAAGATCGCCTGTCTGAGTGTCTGAAACACGACATCCCTAAGCGGCAGATATTCATCCAGATGCAAAGCAAATTTATAGTCCTGCATGGTTTTCCTCCTGCCGTCTATGTGTATTGAAAAACTTTGTCAGATAGATCTGTTTGGCCAGGTGCCCTTCCTTTAACAGATCATATGCGGCAAGTGCCTTCTCTTCATCATCAAACAATCCGAACACGGTCGGCCCGCTTCCGCTCATGGCCGCTCCCGCAGCCCCGTGTGACAGCATTACGCTCTCGATCTCACCGATCACGGGATATTCGGCTTTCGTGATCTGCTCCAAAACGTTTCCAAGCTTCCCCGCCATTGCGTAAAAATCACTCGCATCGATCGCAGCAAGCATCCCGTCAATGTCCGGATGATCATTGATCGGACAGGAATCCAGTTTCTCATAGACATATCTTGTGGAAACATTGATGCCGGGCTTTGCGATCAAAACGTGACAGGACGGTGCGGGGGTTAAGGGTGTTAAGATCTCGCCGATCCCCTCCGATAAAACGGTTCCGCGCATGATGCAGAACGGAATATCCGCTCCGATCTTGACACCGCGTTTCATCAGGTCATTTCCGGAAAGCCCCAGCCGGAACATCCGGTTCATACCATAGAGTACCGCAGCGGCATCCGAACTTCCGCCTGCCATACCCGCGGCAACCGGCAGGAACTTTTTCAGTTCAATATGAATGCCTTCCGTGATCTTAAATTCATCGATCAGAAGCTTTGCCGCCTGATACACCAGATTGCCCTGATCCGTCGGCAGATAGGACCTGTTTGTTGTGACCGTGATGCCGGCTTCTCTGGATTTGGATATGGTCAGCCGGTCATAGATCTGGACGCTCTGCATGATCATCCGCACGTCATGGTAGCCGTTCTCACGCCTTCCAAGTACGTCCAGTGCCAGATTGATCTTTCCCATTGCCTTTAAACTGATCTTGTCCATATCTCTTAAATGCCGGATTGTATTTTTTGCGTATTTTGTATACTTGTATATTATAACAAATATTTTCCGAATGGGGTTAATTATTTCTTAAGTACTGCCGATAAAGTAATTGAAGTATCTGAATATACTTCTACAACTCAACTATCATACAGACCATTACCAAGGAGGGTAAAGCATGAACGTAAACGGAGTTTCGGGTTATTCGCAATTAGACGCGTACAAGACGTATCAACCTGCCCCCAAGACAACTGAAACAGCAACCGAAAAAGCAGCGGAAGAGACCGGTGTGATCTATGAGAAATCTGCGCAGGCAGCTAAATACACACCGAATACATCTGTCGTTGAAATGCTGAAAGCAGATGCAGCGGCACAGGAAGAAAGCTTCCGCAGCATGGTGCAAAAGGCCATTGCAGGACAGGGCAATGCGCTGGCGACATCCGACGAATTCTGGCGTTTCCTTGCAAGCGGTAACTTTACCGTAACGGAAGCAGCCAAAGAAGAAGCCCAGAAGGCGATCTCGGAAGACGGATACTGGGGCGTTTCGCAGACCAGTGACCGCATCATCGAAATGGCCAAAGCTTTAACAGGCGGCGATCCGGACAAGATCGAAGATATGCGCAAGGCTTTTGAGACAGGCTTCAAAGAAGCGACCAAAACCTGGGGCAGAGATCTTCCGGAGATTTCATCGAACACCTATGACGCCGTAATGGAAAAGTTTGATAAATGGGCTGAAGAATCCGCAGTGATCTGATGAATTGTGATGATTGTGGATAAGTAAGAGAAACGGGATGCATAGCATCCCGTTTCTCTTTTTATACGTATAACCTTATTTCGAATATGATCTATGATACGGCGGAGCTGTTTAAATATTTCTCCTGTTCCGGTGTCAGAACATCAATGTGCTTTCCTAAGAAATTCAGTTTCCGGATCGCCACATCATGATCCACTTCCTTCGGTACGTCAATGATCATCTTGTCAAGCTGTCCTTCATGCTCTACCAGATACTTTGCGGAAAGTGCCTGGATCGCAAAGGACATGTCCATGATCTCTGCGGGATGTCCGTCGCCTGCTGCCAGGTTCACCAATCTTCCCTCTGCGATCACAAAGATCCACTGGCCCGTCGGAAGCTTGTAGCCCTGAATGTTCTTACGCATCTCCTTGGTCTCAACGGCAATCTTGCGAAGGGTTGCCATATCGATCTCACAGTCAAAGTGCCCCGCATTACAGAGGATCGCGCCCTCTTTCATGACGGCAAAATCTTCTTCGTCAATAACCTTGTCACAACCTGTTACCGTAACAAAGAAATCTCCGATCTTTGCGGCTTCCACCATCGGCATGACCTCAAATCCGTCCATGACCGCTTCGATCGCTTTCACCGGATTGACTTCCGTAACAATGACTTTGGCGCCAAGCCCTTTGGCGCGCATCGCAACACCTTTTCCGCACCAGCCGTAGCCTGCAACAACCACGTTCTTGCCTGCAACGATCAGGTTTGTGGTCCGGTTGATCCCGTCCCATACCGACTGCCCCGTTCCGTAACGGTTATCGAAGAAGTGTTTGCAGTCCGCATTGTTGACCAGAACCATCGGGAACTTCAATTCCCCTGCCCGGTCCATTGCCATAAGCCTTAAGATCCCGGTGGTCGTCTCTTCGCATCCGCCGATCACATTCGGGATCAGGTGCTGTAACTCCGTATGCAGCATGTGTACCAGATCGCCGCCGTCATCGATCACGATATTGGGACCGTGCTCTAAGACCGCGCGGATATGGCTGTTATATTCATCCGGGGTACTGTCATACCATGCATGTACTTCCAGCCCGGCTTTCACAAGTGCTGCCGCCACATCATCCTGTGTGGAAAGCGGATTGGAACCCGTCACAAACATTTCGGCACCGCCTGCTGCCAGAACCTTGCAAAGGTATGCGGTCTTGGCTTCCAGATGCACGGAAAGTGCGATCTTTTTGCCTGCAAACGGCTTTGTTTTCGTAAATTCCTCTTCCAGCATTCGTAACAGGTCGCAGTTTCTCTTAACCCATTCGATTTTTAATTCGCCCGAAGGCGCAAGATTGATATCTCTGATCTCACTGGCCATTGTGTTTTTCCTCCTGAACTGATTTCACTATTCTATCATAAAGGGGCCGTCCATTGCAATTGCACGGGGCATCTTTTATAATGAAACGTATGAATATCCACATCCGAAACACCAGACTCATAGACCCGGCAACGCAGACGGACAAGATCACGGATATCCTGATCACAGACGGGAAGATCACACAGATCGCGCAAGAAACCGATCCCCGTCTTCTTCCGGAAAACACACGTATGATCGACGCGGCAGGGATGATCACCGCCCCCGGTCTTACGGATGTCCATGTGCATTTCAGGGAGCCCGGGTTCACGCATAAAGAAGACATCGGCACCGGCGCCATGGCAGCCGCTGCAGGCGGCTACACCACGGTCGTAATGATGGCAAACACCAATCCCGTTACAGATTCTGTTGCGGTAATGGATTCGATCCTGGGGAGGATCCGGGAGGTCAATCTGAAAACACCTCTTCACATTCTCCCGTCCGCTTCCGTGACCGTCGGACTTAAAGGGCAGACGCTTACGGATTTTGCAGCGCTGAAAGCAGCAGGGGCCGTCGGATTTACCGATGACGGCATCCCGCTGATGGATGAAAAGCTGCTGGAGGAAGCCTTTCTGCAGGCCGCCAGACTGCATTGTCCGGTCAGCCTTCACGAGGAAAACCCGGCAATGATCGCACAAAACGGCATCAACGCAGGGCCGGTCAGTCAGGCGTTCGGCCTGGCCGGTTCACCGCGGGAAGCGGAAATATCCATGATCAAACGTGATCTTGCGATCGCTTCGCGTACGGAAGCGGATGTCAACATCCAGCACGTCAGCACCAAAGAGGGTGTGGAACTGATCCGGCAGGCAAAAAGAAACAATCCGCACATCCATGCGGAAGCCACGCCGCATCATTTTTCACTCACACAGGACGCCGTTCATCAATACGGTACCCTCGCCAAAATGAATCCGCCCCTTCGAACGGAAGAAGACCGGATGGCCATCATCGAGGGACTCTCGGATGGCACGATAGACCTCATCGCAACAGATCACGCGCCGCATTCCGCAGAAGAAAAGGCCCGTGATTTTGCCGATGCACCAAGCGGGATCATCGGACTTGAAACAGCTTTGTCCCTAGGCATCACAAAACTGGTTATGCCCGGATACTTAACCTTCAGCAAGCTGATCGAGCGGATGAGTACCGCACCAGCCGCACTTTATAGGATCGATCATTCCGTTGCGGAAGGAAAAAATGCTGATCTGGTCCTGTTCAGCCCGGAGAAAGTCCGGACCGTATCGCGGTTTTATTCCAGATCATCCAACTCGCCGTTCCTTGGGCAGAAGCTGAACGGCGTTGTGGAATACACGATCTGCGACGGAAAAATATCCTATCAGAATACAGAGGAGTAAGCATGGCCAAAGAAAAACAAACCGCAACCGTTATCCGGCAGGAATGCATCGCAACCGGGATCTTCAGTATGTGGATCGATACGTCCATTGCGGACGCTGCCGTACCCGGCCAATTCATTTCCGTATATGTGAATGATGCGTCAAGGCTTTTGCCGCGGCCGATCAGCATTTGCGAAACGGAAGCGCACAGACTGCGGATCGTATACAGGATCGCGGGAGAAGGCACCGGGCAATTGTCACAACTTCGCGCCAATGACAGGATTTCCATCCTGGGGCCGCTTGGCAACGGGTTTGCACTGCATGAGGATAAGGCGATGCTGATCGGCGGCGGGATCGGGATTCCGCCCATGCTCTTCCTTGCCAAGAACCTGAAAGGTGAAAAAGAGATCGTTCTGGGCTTTCGCGATGAACTGTTTCTGGTTGATGAACTGAAGGCTTACGGAAACGTGACCGTTGCAACAGAGGATGGTTCCGTAGGAGTAAAAGGCACCGTAATGGATGCGATCCGTGAAAAGCAGCTCTCCGCGCACGAAATTTATGCCTGCGGTCCCACGCCCATGCTCCGTGCGATCAAAGCCTATGCTGCAGAACAAAACATTCCGGCATGGGTCTCAATGGAAGAACGTATGGCATGCGGTGTCGGTGCCTGCCTTGGCTGTGTATGCACCTCGACAGACATTGATGCGCATTCCCTGGTACACAACAAACGGATCTGTGCGGACGGTCCCGTCTTTGACGCAAGGGAGGTAGAGATTTGAACACACAGGTAACCATTGCGGGCGTAACCTTTCAGAATCCTGTCATGACTGCTTCCGGAACATTCGGTTCCGGTATGGAATACAGCGAATTTGTCGATCTGGACCGTCTGGGTGCGGTGGTGACAAAGGGTGTTTCAAATGTCCCCTGGAGCGGCAATCCCACGCCGCGTGTTGCTGAAACATACGGCGGTATGCTCAATGCGATCGGTCTGCAAAATCCCGGGATCGACCTGTTCATCAAACGCGATCTGGCGTTTCTGAAAGATCACCGGACACGTGTGATCGTAAACGTGTGCGGTAAAACCGTTGAAGACTATCTGGAAGTCGTGGAAAAGCTTGCAGATCAGAACGTGGATATGCTCGAGATCAATGTCTCCTGTCCGAACGTAAAGGAGGGCGCCATCGCATTCGGCCAGAATGCGGATGCCCTGTACCGGATCACGAAAGCCGTGAAAGAAAAGGCGAAACAGCCGGTGATCATGAAGCTCTCCCCGAATGTCACAAGCATCCCGGAAATGGCAAGAGCGGCGGAAGCGGGCGGCGCGGATGCTGTTTCCCTCATCAACACGCTGACCTCCATGAAGATCGATATCCATAAGCGGCAGTTTGTTTTGGCCAACAAAACCGGCGGTCTCTCCGGCCCTGCCATCAAGCCCGTCGCCGTACGTATGGTCTACGAAGCCGCACACGCAATTAAGATCCCGGTGATCGGCATGGGCGGTATCGCAACCGCAGAGGATGCGATCGAATTCATGATGGCCGGTGCCACTGCCGTTGCCGTCGGCGCCATGAATTTTCACGATCCCCATACAACGATCAAAGTGATCGACGGGATCGAAGCCTTCATGCAAAAAGAAATGATCGAGGATATCTCCTCGATCATCGGTTGCGTTTGATCTATTTATGTTCTCCGTTATCAATGCCCCCTGCGTCGCAGGCGGATTCATGAAACTGTTTCATCATCTCCGCTTCGCAGTTATATCTGTGCTCCGTCTTTAACTGGAACATTTCAGACATCTTTTTCTTGGAGATCCTTTCTTCCGCCATCTGCCTGGCAAGCCAGTCACCTTTCCGGTCTTCCCATCCGCGGATATTGATCTTCTCTCTGGCCATATGCACATTGACACCGTTGTTCTTTCCGGCTCTTCGTACATTCTGTACCGGCACCGGTGACTGATTGACACGGCCTGGTGTCTTTGTTTCCGTTCTGCTCTTAACCTGCCTGATCTTGCGAAAGATAAAAAAACCGATCACGAGATAGATAAGAACAGAAAATATAGGCCCTCCCATAACTTACTGATTGCGGACAGTTTCCGCAACCGCACTGACGGTTCCTGCCAGATTGGAAATCTCGGAAGGAACAATAATCTTGGTAGCCTGTCCGTTTGCCATGTTTACGGCCGCTTCATATTGTTTGAGTGCCAGATACTGCGCCGAAGGTGCCGCGTCATTGATCAGACGGATACTCTCTGCCTGTGCACGTTGTACTGCCAGTAACGCCTGTGCTTCACCTTCCGCTTCTCTGATCCGCTGCTCTTTGACAGCGTCTGCCCGAAGGATCGCAGCTTCCTTCTCACCTTCCGCAAGCGTGATCGCCGATTGCTTCTTTCCTTCCGCCGTCAGGATCGCTTCACGTTTCTCACGCTCTGCTCTCATCTGCTTTTCCATTGCATCCTGAATGGACTTGGGCGGCTGGATGTTCTTTACCTCCACGCGGTTGACTTTGATGCCCCACTTATCCGTTGCTTCATCCAGAATGGAAGTGATCTGTCCGTTGATGCTGTCCCTGGAGGTCAGGGTTTCATCAAGCGTCATGGAGCCGATGATGTTACGCAGTGTTGTCGCGGAAAGATTTTCGATCGCGGCGATCGGACGTTCCACACCGTATGAAAACAACTTCGGATCAAATACTTCGAAGAATACGACCGAATCCACCATCATGGTGACGTTATCCTTGGTGATCACGGGCTGCGGTTCGAAATCGGCAACCTGCTCCTTTAAGGATACCTTTTTTACAACTCTGTAGAAAAACGGGATTTTGAAATGCAGTCCGGCTTCCCAGGATGCTTTGTACTGTCCCAGAAATTCAATAACCCAGGCACTGGCCTGCGGTACGATGCAGATGCATGTAAAGATCAGGACCAATGCGATGATGATCAGAACGATTCCGAAAAATAACTCCATAATGTCTCCCTTCTAACGCTGTTGTTGCTGTTCTTCTTTATATTCCTTAACCAGCTGTCTGATACGGTCGCTTGGATTGAGCAGATCGCTGATGGAAATATCGTGGTTCAGTGTATCGATGATGTATGCAATGTATTTACTCAGATCACAGTTGATGTAATAGGGTTTTTCAAGCAGCTCCGGGCTCTGGTAAACCAGATTTGTCGTCAGGATCCTGGTGATGATCCCCTCTTCATATGCTTTGTCAAATTCCGCAAAGCCACCCGTGAACAGGCCGAACGTAGCCGCAACAAAGATCCGTTTTGCGTTCCGTTTCTTTAATTGTCTTGCCACATCGATCACGCTGTCGCCGGATGAGATCATGTCATCCACCACGATCACGTCCTTGCCTTCCACGGAAGAGCCGAGGAACTCGTGGGAGATAATGGGATTCCTGCCGTTGACAACCTGCGTGTAGTCCCTGCGCTTATAGAACATCCCGATATCCAGTCCGAGGACGTTTGCCATGTAGATCGCACGTCCCATACCTCCCTCATCCGGACTGATGATCATCATATGGTCGGAATCGATCGTGATATCCTTGATGTCCTTCAGCAAGCCCTTAACAAACTGATATGTCGGCTGGATCGTTTCAAATCCGGACAACGGGATCGCATTCTGTACCCGCGCGTCATGTGCATCGAAGGTGATGATATTGTCAACGCCCATTGATACCAGTTCCTGCAGTGCGATAGCGCAGTCCAGGGATTCTCTTGTGCTTCGTTTGTGCTGTCTTGACTCATAAAGAAACGGCATGATCACCGTGATACGACGTGCTTTTCCGCCCACGGCGGCAATGATACGTTTCAGATCCTGATAATGGTCATCCGGAGACATGTGATTCTCATGACCGCACAGGGAATAGGTCAGGCTGTAATTGCTGACATCGACCAGCAGGTAAAGGTCCGTGCCCCGGACACTCTCCTTGATCACGCCCTTGGCTTCCCCGGTTCCGAAACGGGATATCTGCGCATCCATGATAAAGGAGTCCCTCTGGTATCCTGCAAACGCGAGGGAAGACTTGTGTTCGTTCTCCCGCTCCCTTCGCCATTTGATCAGATACTCGTCGATCTTCTCACCCAGTTCCCGGCATCCCTCCAAAGGGATCATACGCAGGGATCCGACGGGGATCGTTTCCAGATTTCTCTTTTCTTCGTGAGCCGGCATCTCTTACCTCACTTTCTCTATCTGTCCTGAGCGTTTTGCATCCGCTTCATCTTGACTCGGATATCGTCAATGTTGATGCGGATCATATTATAGAATCCGAAAATCCGCGAGAAATTCCGTTCCGTATATTTTTCGTTCAATGCTGCCAAGGAAAGGTTCGTGGAAATGATCGTGGATCTTTTGCGAAGGTGCCGTTCATTCAGGATCTTAAACAGCTCAGATGCCACAAACGAGTTTGTGATCTCCGTACCCAGATCATCAATGATCAGCAGATCGCAATCGAAAATGTCCTCATGCAATGCCATGATATCTTCATCCGCTTCATCGGGACGAAAGGAGCATTTGCCAAGTAATTCAAACAGTTTAAAGGATGTAAAATAGATCACGGAATGACCGGAATTAAGAAGCTTAGCCGCAATGCAGTTTGTCAGATATGTTTTTCCGACGCCCACCGAGCCGCATAGCAGAAGATTCTCGTAGGTCTTGTCGAAACGATCGGCAAAATCCCTGCATTCCCCTATGATCTGGCGCATTTTCTCCACGTCGGAATCATTATAATATTCATAAGAAAGGTTGTCAAAATTCTCTTCCGAAAGTACCTGTTCAATATTGGACTGTGCATACAGGACACGAAGAATGGCCTGCTTTAAGCATTTGCACTTTTTCCCGTCTATGTAACCGGTATCCCGGCAGTCCCTGCAGGTATAGATCTCCTCCAGATAATCAGCGGGAAATCCATATTCCGTCATGAGTTTTTCTTTCTTTTCCGTGATCAGACGGATCTGTTCACGAAGGACCTTAAGCGCTTCCTGATCGCCGTGTATCAGCTTCCTGCCCTGCTCCACACTCATATTTCCGAGTTCTGCGTCAAGTGCGGCATATTCCGGGATCAGATCATACACTTCCTGCTTCCGTTCTGTAAGAAGGTGCCGGTTTGCCAGCCTTCTCTCTTCATAGGAACGCATAATGGCGTCAAATTGTGCGTTGCTGATTGGCATCAGTAGGCTCCTTATTGAAACGCTTCCTTCTCCAGCGCCGAGTAGTCATAGGTACGCTGTTCAAAATTCCGGAAACGGTTTGTGTTCTGTGTCTTGGGGGAATGATTCTCCCGGGTGCTCTCAGTCTGGGCCGCATTCTGTGCATGCTCCGCATCAAGCCGTTCCACATCCGATAAGCTCTGCACGTTTTCCCGGCTCCAGTTGCTTAAGATCTTATCCGCATACGCAAAGCTCGTATCGTGCGTCGCCATAACGGTTCTGGTGCAGGCTTCGATCATCAGCTCCGTGGAAAACCCGAGGGATTTCCATCTGCGCACATAGGTCAGTTCCGTCTCAAGCGGCGTTCTGTTTGAACGGATCCCGAATGCCTTGAACACATCATAGATCTCCGGCGGAACATCCGCCACATGCTCCTTGGCTTCCTCCACATAACGGATCCCGGAAGCCGCCCAGGAATTGGCAACAGACTCGATATAGCGGATACTCTTTTTCTTGCAGTTTGCGCAATACTCTACCAGGTATTCCAGAAGATCCGTGTCAAACCCGAGTGCATCATACATATAAAGGAAAGAAGACACTTCGTTGACATTCAGTGTTTTCTTCATGTATTGTTCGGCAACAAAAAGGAACTGTGCGATATCCGGTTTGTTCCTGAAATCGAGCAGTTTCTCGGCGGAATAATTTGGTTTCTCGGGTAAACGGAACACCTTTGCATCCGTCCTTTCCGCTGTTGACGGTTCAACCGTAACAGCCTGTAAGGCGGTTTGTGTTGTTGATGCGATCGATTGGATCGGAAGAAGCTGAATCTCCGTAAGCTGCTTGGATTCCGAGAAAGTAAGCTTTAACAGCCGCTGTTTCTCCCAATACTTCAGCGCGCGCAAAACGTCTTTTTCCGTATAGTTGAAGAAATCCGCAATAATGGAGACCGATACCGGCATATTGCCGCCGATGCAGCGGAGAAGATACAGATAAATCTTGATCTGCGCATCATTCGCATTCCCCATGTATATATCGATAAAACGGTTCGACAAAATCGTCGCGCCGCTTACACAATCCCCGTAGAGAGTAACCTGACTCATTCCATCACCTTATTCCGTAATCATATTCAAGCACAAAAAATTATAGCATAAGGGATGCGAAAATCAATCACAATTCTGTCCACAATCCTTGTTAAAATCACACTTTGCGCCACTTGTGGATATGGTGGATTCTGTGGATAACCTAAAGCCCCAGAAGCTTTTCTCCCACCTTTACGATATCTCCGGCACCCATGGTTATCAACAGGTCTCCGTGCATACATTTCTGCAGTAAAAAGTTTTCGATCTCATCAAAGGAAGGAAAGTAGTAACTCTCCGTTCCGAGTTTCGCAATCTCGTCTGCCAGATCCTTCGAGGAGATGCCGAGGTTATCCGTTTCCCTTGCCGCATAAATATCCGCCAGAACAACGATGTCCGCTAAGGACAGTGCCTTGGCAAAATCATGGAAAAACGCTTTGGTCCTGGTATAGGTATGCGGCTGGAAGACACAGATGACACGTTCCTTCGGGAACCGTTTGCAGGCATTCAGCGTGGCCCTGATCTCCGTCGGGTGGTGCGCGTAGTCATCCACGATCGTGATCCCGCCAAGCTTCCCTTTGATCTGGAACCGCCTGTCTGTCCCGCCAAAGCGGCGCAATCCCGCATCGATATCTTCCTCTTTGATCCCCAGTACATCTGCCAGAGCCACGGCAGCCAAAGCATTGGCGACATTGTGTTCGCCCGGTACATGAAGCGTAAACGTACGTGCGGATCCGTCATGGCATGCGCGAAACGCAGCACATCCGGCCTCATCATACGTAAGACCTTCCGCATGATAATCCGCTGCCGCATCCTGCAGGGAAAACGTGATCACTTTGCAGGGCAGGCCTTCCGTGATCTTTTCAAAGGCAGGGATGTCCCGGTTGATGATGAGGTATCCGTCCTCACCGAGCAATCCCGCGAACTTGCCAAAGGATCCGTAGATATCATCAAGGTCCTTAAAGAAATCCATATGGTCTTCTTCTATATTTAATATGATACCAACCCGCGGGAAAAAACTTAAGTAACTGTTGGTATACTCACAGGCCTCCGTGACAAAATATCCGGACTTCCCCACGCGGATGTTCCCGTCGATTTCTTTCAAAACGCCGCCGACGGAAATCGTCGGATCAAGCCCTGCCTCCAATAAGATCATGGAGATCATGGACGTGGTGGTCGTCTTTCCGTGTGTCCCGGAAACCGCGATCGGCATCTCGTAATTGCGCATCAGCTGTCCGAGCAGTTCTGCTCTGGTAAGTTTTGGCAGATCCCGCCTTACCACTTCCTGCATTTCCGGATTGTCCGCATGGATCGCCGCCGTATAAACAACCAGATCCACATCATCCGTAATGTTTTCCGCCCGTTGTCCGTATGAAATGCGCGCCCCGTGCTCCGTAAGCCGTTTCGTCAGTTCGGATTCCGCATTATCGGAGCCGGAAACCGTAAAACCTCTCTCAAGAAGCACTTCCGCGAGGCCGCTCATACTGATCCCGCCGATCCCGATAAAGTGAATGTGCACCGGTTTGTCAAAATCGATCTGATACATCTTATAGTCCCTTTTCCTTTCTCCCCATACAACATATAGCATAGAACAATTTATTTAAAAAAACAAGGCGCTTCCCGTTGGCATCATTTTTGGTAAATCTTCCTAAAAATATTCGCGGAAAGCCTTTTTTGCCTATACTTTCTGCACAAATTATGATAAAATAAATTGCTATTAAAAACACTGCATTAAGGAGCGCATAATGATTAAAAAAGAAATGATCGCAATGCTTTTGGCCGGCGGCCAGGGCTCACGTCTGGGTGTACTCACATCCAAAGTCGCCAAACCTGCTGTTTCTTTTGGCGGCAAATACCGCATCATTGACTTCCCGCTTAGCAACTGTATCAATTCCGGCATCGATACGGTCGGTGTTTTGACACAGTACCAGCCGTTGCGCCTGAATACGCACATCGGCATCGGCATTCCGTGGGATCTCGACCGGAACGTCGGCGGTGTAACCGTTCTCCCTCCTTATGAGAAGAGCGGAAACAGTGAATGGTATACCGGAACCGCCAACGCCATTTATCAGAACATGACTTATATGGAAATGTTCAATCCGGATTACGTTCTGATCCTCTCCGGAGACCACATCTATAAGATGGACTATGAAGTCATGCTCGATTTCCATAAGGCAAACAAAGCGGATGTGACCATTGCTGCAATGCCCGTTCCTTATGAAGAAGCCAAGCGTTTCGGTATCCTGATCACGGATGAAAACCGCCAGATCAACGATTTCGAAGAGAAACCGGAGAATCCGCGGTCCAATCTTGCTTCCATGGGAATTTATATCTTTAATTGGAAGACCTTGAAAAAGGCACTGATCGCCAAGGCGGAACAGCCCGCACTTGACTTTGGCAAACACGTGATCCCGTTCTGCCACGAAAAGGGCGCGCGTCTGTTCGCATATGAATACAACGGATACTGGAAGGATGTCGGAACCCTGAATTCTTATTGGGAAGCCAATATGGAGCTGATCGACATCGTTCCGGAATTCAATCTTTACGAAGAATACTGGCGGATCTATACCAAGAACAATGCGATCCCGCCACAATACATCTCTTCCGAAAGCGTTGTGGAACGCAGTATCATCGGCGAGGGAACAGAAATCTACGGTAAAGTATACAATTCCGTCATCGGCTGTAATGTCGTGATCGGTCCGGATGCCGTGGTTTCCGATTCCATCATTATGAATAATGCGGTCATCCATGAAAAATGCCAGTTGAATAAATCCATTGTTGCCGAAAATACCGTTATCGGCGCCGGATGTGTTCTGGGTGCCTTTGAAGAGGCAGAGAACGAAACAGATCCGCACATTTATACCCACGGTCTGGTCACGGTCGGCGAGGACTCTGTTGTTCCGGAAAACATCCGTGTCGGAAAGAACTGCGTGATCAGCGGTGAGACCGAAGCCTCCGATTATGAAGACGGTATCCTTGCAAGCGGTAAATCATTAATCAAGAATGGAGAACAGGTATGAAAGCGATAGGAGTAGTATTAGCCGGTGGTAACAATTACAGGATGAAGGAGCTTTCCCAGAAGCGTGCCGTATCTGCCATGCCCATTGCGGGAAGCTTCCGCAGTATTGATTTTTGCTTAAGCAACATGTCCCATTCACATATCACGAAGGTCGGCGTGCTGACACAGTACAACGCCAGAAGCCTGAACGAGCACTTAAGCTCCAGCAAGTGGTGGGATTTCGGTCGTAAACAGGGCGGTCTGTTTGTCTTCACGCCCACGGTAACACAGGACAACAATTACTGGTACCGCGGAACCGCAGATTCCATCTACCAGAACCTTACCTTCCTGAAGCAAAGTCACGAGCCTTATGTCGTGATCGTCAGCGGGGACGGCATCTACAAGATGGACTACAACAAGGTTTTGGATTATCACATTGAAAAGAATGCGGATATCACGGTGGTATGCAAAGACATCCATATCGACAGTGAATATGACCGCTTCGGTTTCGTGACCGTCAACAGCGACGGCCGCATTACCGATTTCGAGGAGAAACCGATCGTTGCCAAGACCAATACCATTTCCTGCGGTATTTATGTGGTAAGACGTCGTCTTCTGATCGACCTGATCGAAAAATGTGCCTCGGAAGACCGTTTTGATTTTGTAAGAGATATCCTGATCCGCTACAAGGATCTGAAAAACATCTATGCATACAAACATGAAGGCTATTGGAGCAACATCGCTTCCGTGGAATCCTACTACAAGACCAACATGGATTTCCTGAAGCCGGATGTCAGGGACTACTTCTTCAGACAGTATCCGGAAGTTTACTCCAAAGTCGATGACCTGCCGCCCGCCAAGTACAACGTCGGTTCCAATGTCAAAAACAGCCTTGTATCAAGCGGAAGCATCATCAACGGAACCGTCGAGGATTCCGTGATCTTCAAAAAGGTATTCATCGGCAACAATTGCGTGATCAAGAACTCCATTGTCCTCAATGATGTTTACATCGGCAACAATACACACATCGAGAACTGTATCGTGGAGAGCCGCGGCACCATCCGTGCAGATTCTTATTTCAAGGGAGAAGACGGGATCCAGATTGTATTAGAGAACAGTGAAAGATACGTATTTTAACCTTTTGTTTTCGGCAGGTGAAGGAGGAAATCCATGAACATTACCGATATCCGCGTACGTAAAGTTACCAAAGAGGGGAAAATGAAAGCTGTTGTGTCCATTACGATCGATGATGCATTTGTTGTGCACGATATCAAAGTCATCGACGGGGACAAGGGTTTGTTTATTGCCATGCCTTCCCGCAAAACGGCAGAAGGTGAGTATCGTGATATTGCACACCCGATCAGCACGGAATCCAGGGAGAAGCTTCAGGAACAGATCCTGGCAGAATACGAAAAATTCATGGCTGAGAATCCCTGATCGTATTCTGAATTTACGATTAACAACAGGAGCCTTAAAGGGCTCCTGTTTTGTTTCTTGACAGACCGCGCATTCTCCCGTATCATATACGGGCATCAAGTGAGTTCGAGACCTTCCT
Organism: Lachnospiraceae bacterium; assembly: GCA_017544705.1. Taxonomy (GTDB): domain Bacteria; phylum Bacillota; class Clostridia; order Lachnospirales; family Lachnospiraceae; genus UBA2868. Next base: position 26,770 of record JAFYDQ010000031.1, read on the forward strand.
CACTCTAAACAAAACTAAAGGAGAAAAGATCCATGAAAACATCGAATACCGTTCGTATGGTGCGCGCTGCCGCGGTGGCCGCACTCTATGTTGTCCTGACCATTCTTGCCAACAGCCTCGGGCTTGCCAGCGGGATCATACAGGTCAGGATCTCCGAAGCACTCTGTGTCCTTCCTTTTTTTGATCCCACTTTAAGCATCGGCTTATATATCGGCTGTATCCTGGCCAACCTCCTCACGGGTTGTGCGCCCTGGGATATTGTTTTCGGCTCTCTTGCAACACTGATCGGTGCCGTTTTCTGCGCCCTGATCGGTTATAAAGCAAAAGGCCTTGCCCCAAAGGACAAAGCCTATAAACGTCTTGCACTTTTGGCACCTGTTCCGAACGTGATCAGCAACGCCCTGATCATCCCGCTTGTCCTGATCCATGTATACGGAATGGGATTAAATGACGTTGCCGTGATCGCGGACCGTGTTCCGATCAAAAGCGCATATGTTTTGTTTTTGATCACCGTACTGATCGGAGAAGTGATCTCCGGCTATATTTTCGGAACGCTCCTGTTTCCCGCGTTTCACAGGATCATGCGAAGCACCGGCCAGGATGGGACCTGACTACTTTAAATTCTCGGGGTTTAAGACCTCGAGTTCCGGGATCACAAACCGTCCGTCCTTCCGGATCAGAACATCATCAAACCAGATTTCACCGCCACCGTACTCGGGTGTCTGGATCAGCACGAGATCCCAGTGGATCGCTGATTTGTTCCCGTTGGGTGCTTCATCATAACATTTGCCCGGCGTGAAGTGGATCGATCCCATGATCTTTTCATCAAACAGGATGTCCTTCATGGGGGTTTGGATATACGGATTCACGCCGATCGCAAATTCACCGACATATCTGGCTCCTTCATCCGTATCAAATACCTTGTTGATCTTCTCGGTATTGTTACTCTCCGCCTTGACGATCTTCCCGTTTTCAAATGTCAGGGATACGTTTTCATACGTGTACCCCTGATACAGCGACGGGGTATTGTATGTAATGGTCCCGTTCACGGAATCTCTGACGGGTGCCGTGAATACTTCTCCGTCCGGGATATTGATCTTGCCGTCACAGGGAATGGCCGGAATATCCTTAATGGAAAAGCGAAGATCCGTTCCCGGTCCCGTAAGTCTTACCCGGTCGGTCCTGTTCATGAGTTCCACCAGATTCTTCATGGCTTTTCCCATTTTGGAATAATCCATGGTACATACATCAAAGAAGAAGTCCTCAAAGGCTTCCTGGCTGGTATTGTTCAGCTGTGCCATCGCCGCATTGGGATAGCGCAGGATCGCCCAGCGCGTCTTAGGTACGCGGATCTTTCCATGTACTTCTTCCGCATACAGTTTCTCGTAGAGTGCCATTTTATCGGACGGCACATCCGCAAGCTCCGATACGTTATCCGTTCCCCGAACGCCAAGATAGCAGTCCATCGCACGCATTTCCGCTCCGTCGATCTCAGCCATCAGCTTTAACTGTTCCTCGCTGCAGTTAAGGATCATTTCCCGCTGGATCTGCGGATCCGTAAAATGCGGAAACGGAATACCGCCGGCCGCGTAGGTTTCCTTGATCAGGGCCCTTGCCAGCTCTTTCGTGGAATTTCCGATGTAATGGATATACACCTTGTTTCCTTGCTTTACTTCCAGAGAGTAGTGTACCAGGCTGTGTGCCAGTTTTTTGATTCTTTCGTCCATATTGTCCTCACTTCCTATTGTTTTGTATTGATATACGAAATAAACCGGTTGCCGTTCTGCATGAACCAGGACGTGGTTTCGATTTTTCCGTATTTATCCACTGTTCCGAGCTTCGGGTTATAGATGACCGTATTCTGGCTGTCATATCCGACGATCAGTACGGCCTCATCCGCCTCGATGACCGCCAGTACCGGATTTCCGCAACTCACGTAATACTGCACGGCATCCAGGGAACATCCGGTCAGATCCAGAACGGTCGCATCCGGAAGGCTTTCTTTCAAGCGTCCGATGACCGTTGTCCCGTTGAGGAGCGTTCTGGCATCCAGATAAACACCGTTCAGTTTCAGCATTTCATCCACGCAACATGCCGTTGTGGTTCTCAGCGCATCCGAGGAACGAACATCCATCCCTTTGATCGTCTTGGACAGATATCTGTTTCCGCCCTGCCAGATATAAGAATCCCTTCTGTCCACCACGGCACCGAAGGATGTTTCCGCGCGCCTGATCGCATCGGCCGGATCGGCATAAACCCCGACGATATCTCCCATCACATATACGTAATAGAGCTCCCTGTTGTCCTCCTGCTCCAAAGCAATGTCCCTGCTTCCTTCATAAAGAACATGTTTGGGATTCAGCTTCTTGACCGTATTGGTTGCAGGGGTTTTGGCAAGTACGGTCTGGTACGTGGTCTCCATCTCTTCCGTAACCACGCTGGTAAACTGGTTTTTGGTCGCATTCTCGGATTGGTTGTTCATGATCTGGTCATTATCAACCTCTTCGAAAAATCCGATCTCGGCATTCCATCTGACGCGGTAAAGCGTGATCATGTTATCTTCCACGTCAATATCCGTCGTATAGATGCCGTCCTGCTTATATTCCTTTCTGATCCCGTCATTGATGTTCAGGATATTGACCGCATACATCGGTACAACCGTGGAACCCGATTTATCCGTTGTGATCTCTGCTATGCGGGCACGTCCGTAGATCAGATCGGAATCCATAAATCCGAGCGGTACGATGATCTCGCCGGCATCCGCGACCACTTCCACGGGTGCCGCCGCATTCAGCGAAAAGAACTCGATCTTATTGTTTTCCGTCTGCCATGCGATCATGCTGTTGTCTTTCGATGACACAAAACGGTTATCATCCAGATCCGACGCAACCACATCGATCTTTCCGGTCTCCATGTTGATCCGGTAGACACTGCCGTCCATCAGCATGTACAACACATTACGGTTGTTGATATAACTGAGTGCCTGCATATCCTGACGGAGCAGTTGGAACGATTTGGAATACGGGAAGAACATTTCTTCTTCCACCGTATTGACCGCACCGTCATAAAAGTAAATGCAGGCGCCGACTTCCCCTTCATGGATCCCGCGGTTCATGTATCCGTACACAAGGAACCGGACATTGCCCGCATCATCGATTGAGAGGATCTTGACACCGTGCGCATCATACCTGGTGCGCAGATCATTGTTGTCTTTATCATAGAACGAAAAGATCTTTGCCAGGTTATTATTGGTCATATTAAAGGAATACAACGCATTCTGTTGGACAAAGCAATAAATGTTGGCGGCTTTGTTTTCCACCCACTGCAATTTTTCATCCAGAATGCCGTGCAGGATCTTGCCGTTGACCAGAACGTTTTTATCCTCATCAAACACCTGGTTCATATGGCGTTCGTATTCCATCAGGAAGATCCGCTCCTGGCCCCTGCGGATGCGGAAATACTCTTTGACATTGTAGTATTCGTTTTTGATGAACACGCGGTAATTCAGCTCGATACAGGCGTTCAGCGAATCCACTTCCAGAAGGAACAGCTCTTTTTCGGATGATACGATGGGCTGCAGATCCCCCCAGGACAATTGCGTAAAGTTGGAATGAATGTTCACATAGCCGAAGCTGGAATTATCTCCTTCCGCGTTGGTTTCCATATATGTTTTCAGTTCCCTGGCCGTAACCTTGTCAAACGTCTTGGCAGAGAAATCTTTGACAAACGTGAATTTGTCCGTCAGATACAGCTCGGATTTGTTGATGATCCTGGTGTAATATTTGGCCACCTTGCCGGAGCCGTCCGTGATCTTGATCACCAGCATATACTCCGTGTCATCATCGATCAGGTCTTTGATGGGAAGCGTCGCCGTGATCATGTCATTTTCATAATTGTAACCGGACAGGTCGGTATCCTCGATCAGGCGCTTCATGTCTTTGCTGCGCACTTCGTATCCGATCTTACTGATGATCGCGCCGTAGGTGTCGATCAGGATATCCACTTCCCGGTTTGCCTTCAGCGGGGTAATGGTTCCGCGCAAATAACTCCCCTCCATGTCTGCCGTATAGCCATGCAGGGGATTTACATATTCGTCATTTACGTTCATATAGACGATGGGAAGCGTCGCCTGGCCCATTTCAGTCGTCATATCCGTATTTCCGCGGTTTAACAGTTCCTCCGCAACCGCCATGGAAAGCAGGAATACCGATATGAAAACACCGATCTTTAACAGGGCTTTTCCTATCTTAGCTTTCATAGTCCGTCCATTGTCCCACTCAAGAAAGTGCAACATCCGAAGATGCTGCACTTTCTGATCTGTTGCTTATTTCTTTGCGGCTTCGATCCTGGCGATCGAACGTTGCAGTGCCAGGGATGCTCTTGCAAGATTGGTATGGCTCTTTTTCTCCATAAGACGCCTTTCCGCACGGATCCTTGCTTCTTCGGCCCTCTTGACGTCAATCTCATCAGGCCATTCGGCAATCTCCGCAAGCACCGTCACCTCGTCCTGCAGGATTTCCACAAAGCCGCTGATCAATGCAGCCTTTTCCACCGATTCCGTCTCGTGGATCCTCGCAACACCCGGAGCAAGTACCGCAGTCAGAGGGATGTGATTCTTTAAGATCCCGATCTCACCTTCGGTGGTACGGCACTCGAACATGATCACTTCGCCCTCATAAAAAGTCCTTTCCGGGGATATGATTTTCAATTTAAACGTGTTGTCAGCCATGTGGCAGCTCCTTCACACCGGTCATTCTATTTCATTTTGGCAAGCACGTCCTCAATGCCGCCAGCATTCAGGAAATAACTTTCCGGTACATCATCATGCTTTCCGTCCAGAATCTCGCGGAAGCCCTGGATCGTTTCGGAGATCGGAACATATCTGCCCTCAAGACCCGTAAACTGGCCCGCAACGAAGAACGGCTGTGACAGGAAACGCTGTACCTTTCTTGCTCTGGATACCGTCAGCTTATCTTCTTCGGATAATTCGTCCATACCGAGGATGGCGATGATATCCTGTAATTCTTTGTATTTCTGCAGGATCTCCTGTACCCCTCTGGCAACCTGGTAATGGTCCTCGCCGACGATCCTGGGATCCAGGATACGGGATGTGGATTCCAGCGGATCCACTGCCGGATAGATACCGAGTTCCACGATCGATCTGCTCAGAACGGTCGTTGCATCCAGATGTGCAAACGTTGTGGCAGGTGCCGGGTCCGTTAAGTCATCCGCAGGTACGTAAACAGCCTGTACGGATGTGATGGAACCGTTCTTGGTGGAAGTGATACGCTCCTGCAGGGCACCCATTTCCGTCTGCAGTGTCGGCTGATAACCTACTGCCGAAGGCATACGTCCGAGCAATGCCGAAACCTCCGAACCTGCCTGCGTGAAACGGAAAATGTTGTCAATAAAGAGCAGCACGTCCTTTCCGCCCTTATCACGGAAATATTCCGCCATGGTGAGTCCCGAAAGACCGACTCTCATTCTGGCCCCGGGCGGCTCATTCATCTGTCCGAAGACCATGGTCGTCTTATCGATAACGCCGGATTCCTTCATTTCGTAGTACAGGTCGTTTCCTTCACGTGTACGTTCTCCTACACCGGTAAATACGGAATATCCGCCGTGCTCTGTTGCGATATTACGGATCAGCTCCTGGATCAGCACCGTTTTACCTACGCCTGCACCGCCGAACAGCCCGATCTTACCACCCTTCTGATAGGGGCAGAGCAGATCGACGACCTTGATCCCGGTTTCGAGCAGTTCCTGGGATGTGGACTGTTCTTCGAAATCCGGTGCTTTCCTATGGATCGGCTCATAACTGACGGCTTCGGGTGCCGGCTTATTATCGATCGGCTCACCCAGCACGTTGAACATACGTCCCAGCGTGTTTTCTCCGACGGGTACGGAGATCGGCGCACCCGTTGCAACCGCTTCCATACCTCTTACCAGACCGTCTGTCGGTCCCATGGCGATACATCTGACCGTATCGTCACCAAGGTGCTGTGCCACCTCGACCACCAAAACAGACTTGTCGCCTCTGTCTACCTTGATCGCTTCATTGATCTCCGGGAGAGACCCTTCCGCGAATTTGATATCCAATACGGCTCCGATGATCTGGGTGATTTTCCCTGAATTCTTATCTGCCACTGTCATTGTCTCCTTCTTGTATTTATAATCTGTCACTAATTGCTCAAAGCTTCGGCTCCGCCGATGATCTCCGTCAGTTCCTGCGTGATGTGACCCTGACGGGCTCTGTTATATTGCAATTCCAGATGATCGATCATTTCTTCGGCATTTGAGGTTGCGGAATCCATGGCCTGCATTCTGGCACCGTTCTCACTCGCAACCGCTTCCACAAGCGCGCCGTAGATCAGACTGGTCACATACTTCGGTATGATCATGTTCAGTGCTTCCGTTTCTTCCGGCTCATAATTCATCAGTGTTTTATCGGAGCCTTCCGTTTCCACGTCCGACTTTTCGGCCGCTTCCTCAAGATCTACCGGCAGAAGCTTTAAGAGCGTCGGTATATGGCTGACCGTGTTTTTGAAATGCGTATATGCCAGATAGATCTCTCCGATCTCCCCGTTTGAATACGCTTCAAGGATCTTGTCGCAAAGGATCTGTGCATCGGAAAACAACGGCTCATTGATCATTTCCGACTCATCGGATATGACCTCATATCCTTTGCGTTTCAGTGCATCGCGTCCTTTTTTACCGATCGCATAAATGAGGACATCTTCTTTGTTCCATCCGTTCCCATCCACCAGCTTCACAATATTGGAATTGTATCCGCCGGCCAAGCCTCTGTTGGATGTGATCGCGATCACGGCCTTCTTTCCGGAAGCATTCGGTTTCATATACGGATGATCCATATATCCGGATTTCTCCATCATACTGATGACCGTCTGATACATGCTCTGAAAATAAGTCTGTGATTTTTCCGCACGCGCCTTTGCTCTCTGCAGTTTGACCGTCGAAACAAGTTTCATGGCCTTCGTGATCTGCTGCGTGCTCTGTATGCTGACTCTGCGACGTTTGATGTCTCGCATGGAAGCCATAAACCATCACCTCTTGCCTGGATTTCTTATCTGAATTCTTCCTTGAAAGCATCAATGGCTTTCTTGAGTTTCTCATCCGTTTCTTCCGAGATCTCTTTCGTGTCCCTAATGGAAGCGGGGATCTCCGGATAGTTGGTCTTGATATATTCGAAGAATTCTTTTTCGAAACGGGTAACCTTTTCCACATCCACATCCAGCAGATACTTTTTGGTCACCACATAAATCATGATTACCTGGAATTCTACCGGCATGGGCTGATACTGCGGCTGCTTCAGGACTTCCCTGATGCGCTCACCCTGTGCCAGTTTCTCCTTCGTATCCGCATCCAGTTCGGAACCGAACTGTGCGAATGCGGCCAGTTCCCTGAACTGTGCCAATTCCGTACGGATCGGTGCTGCGATCTTCTTCATGGCCTTAATCTGTGCCGCACCGCCGACACGCGATACGGAAAGACCTGCATTGATCGCCGGTCTGAAACCGGAATTGAACATTTCGGTTTCCAAATAGATCTGCCCGTCCGTGATGGAGATTACGTTGGTCGGGATATATGCGGATACGTCGCCCGCCTGTGTTTCAATGATCGGAAGTGCCGTCAGCGACCCTCCGCCATATTCTTCACTCATTCTGGCTGCGCGTTCCAGAAGCCTTGAATGCAGATAGAAGACATCACCGGGATATGCTTCACGCCCGGGCGGACGTCTGAGCAGCAGGGAGAGTGTTCTGTATGCGGTAGCATGCTTACTTAAGTCATCATAAATGACCAGAACGTCTTCTCCGTTTTCCATCCACTCCTCACCGATCGCGCAACCCGCGTAAGGAGCAATGTACTGCAACGGTGCCAGTTCGTTGGCCGTTGATGCGACTACCGTTGTATATGCCATGGCACCATATTCTTCAAGTGTCTTGACAATGGAAGCAACCGTCGAGGATTTCTGACCGATCGCTACATAAATATATTTTACGTTTTGTCCCTTTTGATTGATGATCGTATCGATGGCGATCGCCGTTTTACCGGTCTGTCTGTCACCGATGATCAGCTCACGCTGTCCTCTTCCGATCGGGATCATGGAATCGATCGCCTTGATACCCGTCTGCAACGGTGTATCTACGGACTTTCTGGTAATAACGCCCGATGCGACACGTTCGATCTGACGGAAACGGTCTGTCTGGATGGGGCCTTTTCCATCGATCGGCTGTCCGAGCGAATTGACGACACGTCCCAGCATCACATCACCGACAGGAACCTCAACAACGCGGCCGGTTGTTTTCACGGTATCACCCTCGTTGATATTATGGTCTGCACCCAACAGTACCGCACCGACATTGTCTTCTTCCAGATTCATGACCATGCCGTATACGTCTCCCGGAAACGCAAGCAGTTCACCCTGCATCGCATTTTCAAGACCATGCACACGTGCGATTCCGTCTGCAACCTGAATGACCGTGCCGACCTGCGAAACTTCCAGCTCGCCGGCATATCTCTTGATCTGCTCTTTAATAACAGAACTGATTTCTTCTGGTCTTAAATTCATGGATCTATTACACCTTTCCTAGATTTGTGTACCCGTTTCGTATTGCGCTAACTGAATCTTTTTCAGATCCTTGGTCAGTTCGCCGAGTTTTGATTTCACGCTGGAATCAACGACCTTGTCACCGATACGGATGACCATGCCGCCGATCAGCGAGGGATCAACATCATACTGCACTTCCATTGAAGTATACGCCGTCGTATCAAGCAGTTTCTTTTCAACCGCTTCCTTCTGCGCCGGATCAAGCGGCAGCGGGGTAGCCACGCTGGCCGTTCCGATCCGCTTGTATTCTTTGACTTCGGAAACAAAATACTCCAGAATATCAAAGATATCGCGGTAACGGTCATTGATCACGATCAGCTTAAAGAATCCCGCAAGTTCCGGGGAAACCCTGTCCTTCATCACGGATTCCATAACTGCTTCTTTCTCTTCCTTGTCGATCTTCGGATGATTCATGAGTCTCGAAAAGTCCGGGTTCGAAGCAAGCACAGACTGAAGCATCTGTACCTGTGCATAATAATCGTCGATCCTGTTTTCTTCCTGCGCCAGTTCAAATAAGGCGTCACCGTATGTTTTGGATACTAGCTTTGCCATACTTCCCCACCTATTTCATTCAGCGTTTCTTCAACCAACTGACTCTGAACCGTTGTATCGATCGATGCGCTGACAACCTTTCCGGCCATCAGGGATGCGATCTGGATCATCTCCTGCTTCATTTCATCAGCAGCGCGCTGTTTCTCGAGTTCCGCTTCGTTTCTGGCCTGTTTGATGATCCTTGCCGCTTCTTCCTTGGCATCGGCAACGATCTGTGCTTCATTGGCAAGGGCTTTCTTCCTGGCTTCAGAAAGAATCTCATCCACCTCGGCATCTGCCTGCTTGAGCTTGGCGTCATACTGGCTCTTCAACTGTGCGGCTTCCTCTTTATCCTTATCCGCACTTTCGATATCCGAACGGATCTTCTCCTGTCTCTTTTGCAGCATGTCCCTTACGGGATTGAACAAAAGATAAGACAGAACGAGGAACAGAATGAACAGTGCAAGGGCCGTAAGAATCGCATCATGAAGCAGCTGCACATCCAGGTCGAACAATCTTTCCATGGTCTTGTCAGATGAAAACAACAGTAAATTTATCACCTGTACCAATTTGTTAGCCTCCTTCCCATGCAGAGTAATACTCCGCTTTATTTATAGATATCCAGAGGTCTGACAAATAAGAGCAGCATTGCGACCAACAGACCGTACAGACCTGTCGTCTCCGCTACTGCCTGTCCCAAAAGCATCGTAGACGTAACGTCTGACTTTGCACCCGGGTTTCTGCCGACAGCCGCTGCAGCATGACCTGCCGCAATACCCTGGCCGACACCGGGACCGATACCTGCGATCAGTGCAAGTCCTGCGCCGATTGCGGAACAACCTAAGATGAAGTCCTCTCCGTTGATATTCATAAAAATGTCCTCCTTATAAAAATGAGTGTTCTATATTCAAGGCTGAGCCATGATTATACGTTGTCAATTGTCTCCGATCGCATCCGTGATGTAGGTCATCGTCAGCATACAGAATACATATGTCTGGATCGCACCGGAAAACAGATCGAAATACACATGCAGTGCCGATGGGATACCGATCTTTACGAAGATCGGAAGCAGGCCGTAGTACAATGCCATCATAACCGTTCCGGATAATACGTTGGCAAACAGACGAAGGGAAAGCGAGATCGGAACCGCGACATCACCGACGATATTGATCGGCGCCCAGATGGGCCAGGGGTCGCACAGTCCTTTCAGGAATCCGCTCAGTTTCTGGTGCTTTAACTTATTGAAAAAGATCAGGCAGAATGTGATCACACCCATCGGGAACGTCACGCCGTAGTCTGCCGTCGGAGGGCGAAGCCCCAACAGCCCCGATATGTTACTGAGCAGGATGAACATAAAGATCGTGGAAATGTAGTTGGCAAACTTTGCGGCATTCTTGCCCATTACGCCGGTGACCATGCCGTCAAGCATTTCGACGATGAGCTCCGCGATATTCTGGAAAGTTCCCGGCGTGTCCATGACCTGCGCCTTCTTAATGACGCGGTTTGCGCAGATCGCAAAGATCACCAGGATCAGCATAACGATCAGTGTACAGACATGCGTTGTCGTGATCCAGACTTCCTGTCCGAAGATCTGATAGGAAAACAGACCTTTGATCATAAAGTCAATGTCGTTGCTGAACATGATTGCAAATGCAGGAATCAATTTCTATTCACCTTCCTTGCCATCCGGGTATGCATGACCCGTTCTTTTCTCATATATCTTCATAAAAACCTTATGGGTGAGCGGCTGTAAATACGCGCCGATCTTGAGCCCCAGCGTCCCCAGTACAAACGATACCGGATCCCCGATCTTTAAAAATCCGATCAACAGAAGCAGAACACAGACACAGGCGTAACGAAGGATCGTCGTCTTGCGGACATAGGCTGTTGCCCCTTTCTCGTCCAGCGCCACGATCGTTTCCAGGCACCAGGCCATGTGGATCGCCATGGCACATCCGCTTAAGATCCCTGCCCATAATCCGACCGCACGATAGAGCAGCGGCGGAAATGCAAGCGCCAGGATGATCTGGACCACGATGCCGTAAAGCAGGATCCCGGGAAACATCTCCCTAAGTGTTCTGTTCTCCCGAAGCATTCTCCTGATCATCTTCCTGTCTGCTTCCTTCCACTCCGTAATAATTGATGTGTTCCTCATCCGACTGGCTGTAAATGTTTCTTGCAAGCCGGAACACGTTGGTAAACCCGGCGAGTGCGCCTATAAAAAAAAGGATGATCACCAAAAAGGAGGTGGAAAACAATCTGTCCAGAAAAATACCCAAGAACGTACACAGCAAAATCGGGACGATCATGTTAATTCCGAATTGTGTGATCATTGTCAGAGCCCGAAACACGGTTTTCTTTTTTTTCAAAGCCCCTGCCCCTTTTGTTGCTGTAATTAACGAAATTATAGCATTTTTTATTGAAAAGGTCTAGGAGAATGTAGTATTCTGATGAAAAGGGTTCCGGGAGGGCTTATGAGTCAGACGCAATTGTATCGCAAAAGGATCATTCCCGAAGAATGCATCCTGCTTAAGGATGACATCATTCTGTACCAGGATGCAGACATGATCGTAACAAAATGGAGGGCCTTAAAGCCCAAAAAAGATCTGCATCACGGCTTCTCCTGCTACTTCTTAAAAGACGGATTCAAGATCAGCAAATTTTACTGCGTCGACAATTCCCTGCTCTATTGGTATTGTGACATCATTTCCCACACTTACGATCCGCAAAACGACACTTATATCTTCACAGATCTGCTGGCAGACGTCATTATCTATCCCGACGGACGCGTTAAAGTGGTCGATCTCGATGAGATCGCCGATGCGCTCTCATTAGGTGCCATCACTTCCGAACAGGCACAGGATGCGCTCCGGAAACTGAATAAACTCCTGTCCGTCATCTACCGGAACGAATTCGATTCCATCAAGATCAATCTCGAACAGTTTGAAGATCAATAAAATACGTGACCGCCGATGATCTGGCCGTTGATCTCCGGAATGACTGTCCTGAAATACAGGCAGTTGCCGACCGGAGTGGATCATTTCATGGCTTCATCCGCAGCGGCATAACAGGAACTGTTGGCCCCAAGCGCCAGTCTGGTCGCCAGCCTTCCGCTTGCTACCGGGGAAAACTGTCTGTTCTGGTAGATCACGCCGACCATGGTATTCGGATAAGCAGCAGAGCGCATACGGTTGATGACGACCGCGCCGACCCCCACCTGTCCTTCATACGGTTCCGCGCCGGCCTCACAATAGATCAGGCACGCCAGAAGATCTCTGTCACCCTCTTCAAAGGTTAATTCGGAAATATCGCGCCAGGCCATTTTGGCAGCTTTGGCACTCATGGCCTGTTCTTCCGCAAGCTGTTTCTTCAGGGCTGCCAGATTTGCTTCCTGCGCTTTCAGCTCCGCCTCATATGCCGCTTCTTCCAATGCGGCCGCGGAGATCGCGCCGTTTGTTGCGGCAAGCGATCCATTTGTGGAACTGACCATGTCATTGACTTTGCTTTGCTCCGACTCTGCCTGTTCCTGCAGTGTGACCAGTTCCTTCCGTTCTGCCTCCAGCTTTGCTTCTCTGTATTCGATGTCCTTACGCAGCAAGACCAGATTCTCAAACATGCGCTGGTCATATTCTTCGACCTTGGATACATATTCCGCCTTGTTCAGAAAATCCGAATAACTGGATGCGGACAGAAAAGCTTCCAGCAGAGAGGAATCGCCTCTCTCGTAAATATACTTGACGCGCTTTTTCATCAGCGCATATTGTTCGTTCTCTTCGCGCCTGGCTCTCTCAAGATCCGCCATCGCTGCAGCGATCTGGGCTTCCTTCTCCGATGCTTCGTTCTCCAGGTCCTGCAGATTCTCGCTGATCTCTTCAAGATCGCTGTTCAACTGGCTTAAATACACCTTGAGCTGCTGTTGTTCGTCTTCCAGTGCACCCTTTTTCTGCTCGATCTCTTCTTTCTGTGCTTCCGTCTGTTTCTTCAGTTCCTCCGCCTTTTTGATCTTTTCGGAGGTGGTATCGGCATACGGAGAGTATGAAAAGGGCTGCGCCAGAAGCGCAGTCACCAGAAAACAAGCTATGCTTTTTTGAAACAGGTTTCCCTTTCTCATAGAAAAATCACAGATCCAATTCGATCTTCCGATTCGTGTGGGTGTACTGATAGTACCGTACGCCGGCAGCATCCAGCATCCGTTTGGATGCTCTTGTGGAATCGGAATCCGCATATTTGTCGCTCGAATATACGACCGTTTTGATCCCGGCCTGAATGATCGCCTTGGCGCATTCGTTGCAGGGGAAGAGGGAGACATAGATCTTGGCGCCCTCCAGGCTTCCGCCCCGGTAATTTAAGATCGCATTCAATTCGCTGTGTGTCACATAGAAATACTTATTGTCATAAGGATTTCCCTCCCTGCACCAGGGAAATTCGTCATCGGAGCATCCTCTCGGAAACCCGTTGTATCCCATGGACAGGATCTTATTGTCTTCACTTACGATGCAGGCGCCGACCTGCGTGTTGGGATCTTTGGAGCGCATGCCCGAAAGCATGGCAACCCCCATAAAATATTCGTCCCAGGAAATATAGTCATTTCTCTTATCGCTCATAACGCTCCTTACTTGGTTCCGAAGATCCGATCGCCCGCATCTCCAAGTCCGGGTACGATGTATGCGTTTTCATTCAGTTTCTCATCCATGGCACCGATATAGATGTCAACATCCGGATGGCTCTCTTTGAGTACCGCAAGTCCTTCCGGTGCGGCAATGATGCAGAGGAAATGGATCTTTTTGCAGCCCTTGTCCTTTAACATCTGGATCGCGGCAGCAGCGGATCCGCCCGTTGCAAGCATCGGGTCTACAACAAACACTTCTCTGTCAGCGCAGTCAGCCGGCAGTTTGCAATAGTATTCCACAGGCTTGTGCGTCTCAGGGTCCCTGTATAAACCGATGTGCCCCACCTTGGCTGTCGGGATCAGTGTCAGCATGCCGTCTACCATTCCAAGACCTGCCCGAAGGATCGGAACGATCGCCAGTTTTCTGCCCTTCAGTTCCTTAACGGTTGTCTTGCAGATCGGTGTCTCGATCTCAACATCCATCAGCTTCAGATTACGGGTTGCTTCGTAGCAGATCAGCATTGCGATCTCAGAAACGGTCTGTCTGAAATCCTTGGTTCCCGTATCGATCCTTCTGATATAACCGATCTTATGCTGGATCAGCGGATGATCCATGATGATAACCTTGCTCATTCCCTATCCTCCTGTCTAAATAATTATATTATTCTATTGCCGCGATGCGTCTTGCATGTTTCTCAAGACCGCAGAATTCCGTATTCAAAAAGGTATCCACGATATCGATCGCCACATTCATGCCGATCATCCCGCCCCCCATGGCCAAAACATTGGCATCATTGTGTGATCTGGTCAGGAATGCGGCTGTTGTGTCGGAGCACAGTCCGCACCGGATCCCCGGTACCTTATTGGCCGTAATCGAAATGCCGATCCCGGTCGTACAGATCACGATCCCTCTCTGACATGTTCCGTCTGCAACTGCCTTGGCAACTGCCTTTCCGTATTGCGGATAATCACAGGAGTTTTTGTCATAGCATCCCAGGTCCGTAACCTCATGTCCCGTTTCCTTCAGATGTGCGATGACCGCTTCCTTCATGTCAAATCCGCCATGGTCGCTTCCGATTGCTATTTTCATTTATGATACCTCGATAATGTGATGTCCTGCAGCCCTGATCAGCCGGTTCATGATCGCCTGGCCAATGGGACCTGCGTTAAATGCTTCCGAAAAGATCAGCTCCGTCTGCTTTTCGTCAAAGGTACGGAGCACGTCATACAAGTGCCTTGCGATCGCCTCTTCATCCTCCGCGGCTCCGATGTTTTGTACAACATCCGCCCGATATCTGTCATATGTCTCTTCGCTTGCGATCACACCGGTCCGCTGTCCTTTTGCCGCCTTAATCTGCGCTTGTATATATGCAACGACCGCTTCCCGCTCGCCGCTTACGATCGTAAGTGCACCCTTTGGCGCATAGTGCTTATATTTCATTCCGGGTGCCTTGGGCGCCGCGTCCGTTTTTCCTTCGACTGCCGGATCGACCGTAACTTCCCCGATCACATCCTGCAACATGCGGCGAGTGATGTAACCGGGCCGCAAAATAGCCGGTACATCCTCCGACAGATCAAGGATCGTGGATTCCAGCCCGATCCTACAGCTTCCGCCGTCTAAGATCATATCGATCCGTCCGTCCATATCTTCCAGAACGTGTTTGCCGCTTGTCGGACTCGGCCGGCCGGAGAGATTGGCACTCGGTGCCGCGATAAATCCGCCTGCTGCCCTGATCAGGGCAAGTGCGATCGGATGATCCGGCATACGTACCGCTACGGTGGCAAGGCCGCCCGTCGTTTCATCCGGGACACAGCTTTGCTTTCGAAAGATCATGGTAAGCGGTCCCGGCCAGAACCGGTCGGCAAGTGTATATGCAGCCTCCGGAATCCCTGCAGCTATCTTTGGAAGATCGGAGATTTCCGCGATATGAACGATCAGCGGGTTGTCGGAAGGTCTGCCTTTGGCGGCATAGATCCTGCCGGATGATTCGGGGTTCAGCGCATCTCCGCCGAGGCCGTACACGGTCTCCGTCGGAAACGCCACCAGTCCGCCTCTTTTGATCGTATCCCCCGCTTCCCTGATCTTCTCCGGATCGATTTGATTTTCATCCAAACAATAATATAGCATACTTTATTTCGTCGGAAAAGTTGCTAGAACTGCGAAAACGCATCCCATGCGGTGCCGTTGGCGTAGCTTAACTGCCATGCGGCGATACCGGCGAGATGGAAATTATGCATGGCCTGAACCTTGGCTGCAAGAGAATCTCCGTCTTCCAGCCATACCTTGTATGTCCGGTCGCCCTTCTGCCATTCCGCATAGTTCTGTCCCGTTTCTTCATCCCATTTTGCTTCCGTTCCCACATCCGCAACGGCCTGCTTGGCATCCGACATGCTGACCGTCCGCACATCCAGGCGATAGGGAACAAACGCTGCATTCGGGTCTTCCGCGGCAAGCTCTCCTTCGGTCTTGGGTGTCTCGATCCAGATCCTGGTATAGAACGGTACCGCATTGATCACACGCTCTGCGGGCACTTCCGCGATCGTATTGGCAATACCGTCGGACACGAAGCCGATCGAGGCAACCGATCCGCTCTCTTCCGATCCGCTGTAATGCTCATCATAACCCATGATGATAATGTAATCGGCAAACAGTCCCTGTTCCGCTCTGTTGTAATGTTCCGTGCTCGGCGTCGGGACGAAATTATCCACGGAAAGTACCAGCCCCGCCTGCCTGCAGGCAAGCGACAGTTCCCTGATAAACTGGACGTAGCATTCCCCGGCTTCCACCGGAACGGTCTCGAAATCGACATTGATCCCGTCAAGCTCGTATTCCTGCGCATATTGCATCAACTGCTCGATCAGATGCGCCCGCTTCTCGGAATAGGAAAGGATCTTGAACATTTTCAGATCCTCATTATAGGTAATGTTCTCCACGAGGCCCCAGACTTCCAGGCCCAGTCCGTGTGCCGTTTTGACATAATCCTGGCTGGCAATGCTTTCGATGTTGCCGTCATTGTCGGACACAAAGAACCATGTGGGTGATACCACGGTCAGTCCCTGCTGTCCGGAAAGCCGTTCCTTCAGTCCCGCATTGGCATCCTGATTTGTGACCATATCCCAGACCAGGCGGACCGGCCCTTCCCTGGAAATATAGGTAAACGCCGGCTCTGTATGCTTGGGCGGAGCGTCGATGGTTTCCTGCCTTGTTTCACCCAGATACTTTGTTTCAATATATCCCGTGATCAGGTCCTGCGTTTCCACTTTGGTCCAGTCAACCGCCTCGTCCAGAACGATCAGGGAATCGCCTTCTTTCATATCCCTTAAGATATCGCTTTTTCTGTCCATATCAAGGCGGACGGCCCTGTCTTTTGTTACGGTGGCGACATCCATGGTGACCGCATCCGTCCGGATCCGTGCACGATAAGGTTCTCCGTCCCCGCCGTACAGATCGTAAGCAAAATCCGCATAAAGCTGCACATAGTCCAGTGCAACCAGCAGTTTGTCCTTATCTTTCATACAGATGACATACGGCGTCTGTACGGTATTGCCGCCGGATGTATAAGAGGATGCGCCAACCGGTACGCGGATCACTTCCACCGCGGTAGTATACAGCAGTGCATCTCCTTTTTCGTCATAGAAGAAGCGGTCATTATAATCTTCCTTCACGGATTCCAGATCCTGATACATGACCCGGTTGATCACTTTCATCTGTCTGGGATTACCTTCCCGTTCCTCGATGATGACCGCGTAATCATCGCCGATCGCGCCGAAGTATTTATACAGGTCTGCCTTCTGCGTCGAATCGAAAAATCCTTCGAACCAGCCCTGTTGTTTCCCGATCAAACACACCGCGCCGATCAAAATGACCGCTACCCCGATCGGTATCAGTTTCAGCAGTCTTCTTCTCCTGCGACGGCGCCGTCTGTATGCCCTTCTTTCGTTATCCAAATCGCATTCCTCCAAATGATTTCCAATCTCACATTATATCAGAGAATTGCGCTTTTGTCATTGATTACAAAAAAACAGACTCCGGGCCGTACCACATCAGGCCGTGGAGTCTGAAAGCCTGCGCGGTACTGCCCGGAGCAGGCAGGTTAATCCAGCTTATCGCCATTGGTAAGATATACTTTGATGAACCTGATCTCCGGCTTTCCCTGTTCGTTTTTCAGGTAGTCCGGCATATAACAAACCCCTTCGCTGAGCGTGAGCACTTTGGCGGTCTCTTCCAGCGAAAACAGATACCCTTCCACCGTAATGACCATTCCGTCATCGGAAAGCTTCTTTAACCGATCCAGGACATCCCGCTCCTTCTTGACATTTACGAGCTCCTTTAAAACATCTCTACCCATAGCTAACCTCCCTTTGTTTGATTGTGCAAACATCCGGTATTTCCCAAAAAAAGATACAGCTTCTCCTACAGTTTCAGTTACTTCGTGATACACGGATACCGGAAGTTTTCCTGTTTCGGGACTCTTCGCGTGTTGCTATCAGGTCGGAATCAATAAAAAACGTGTGACAAAAAATGAATAATTCTTAAATCCTTGGAGTCTATCGTTTCGTGATTGTTACGTGAAACAAATGACTAAGCGCTGAGCGCTTAAACGATGCCTGCCATGCAGGCTCTGATGTAAATGATCTATGTCATTCACAAATCGGCTTAAATATGAAAACCTGATTGCTACCCTCCTTCCGCAACGTAGATTGCGAAGGAAGTCCCGCGTTTGCATTATATCGGAATCATTCATGATTTGCAAGCAGATTTTTTATTAAACTTTAAGATTCTGTTACCGATACATATATTGACGAATACTTTTTGACAGTTTATGATGAAAAAAAACAGAAAGGATGTGATGCCATGAAGCTGGAAAAAGTGAACGATCATCAGATTCGCGCTACGCTTACCAAAGCTGATCTTGCGGATCGTGAATTGAAGCTCAGCGAGCTTGCCTACGGCACGGAAAAGGCCAAAAGCCTGTTTCGCGACATGATGCAGCAGGCAGCCTACGAGTTCGGCTTTGAAGCGGAAGACATCCCCTTGATGATAGAAGCAATCCCCTTATCTTCCGAGAGCATCGTCCTGATCATTACCAAGGTCGAAGATCCGGAAGAACTCGACACCAGGTTTTCCAATTTTGCACCCACCATCCATGAGGATGACGAATCCGGACTGAACAATGTTCTGCAGGCTCTGTCCGATGAGAGCGACAATGTGCTGGATCTGTTCCGCAAGATCCGGGAAGCCGGAAACGATACGACTGAGAAAGCTTCTCAGGCTGCCGCACCGGGAATCGGTAAGGCAGATGAAAACGAACTGATCAGAGCCTACTCCTTCGCCGACATTGATACCGTCGCAAGGGTCGCACACCTGCTGGAGCCGTTCTATTTCGGCAAGAGTTCCCTCTTCCGCGATACAAATACCGGCCGGATCGTACTCGTAGTCACCAAGTCATCCCATACACCGGAAGATTTCAACCGTGTGTGCAACATGATTTCCGAGTACGGAACACCGGAGAAATACACACTCGCATCGGAAGCATACTTTACGGAACACAACGAAATGATCATGCAGGACGATGCACTGACCAAGCTGCTGTTTGTATGATACAACCGAACATAAAAGAGGACTTCG
This sequence comes from Lachnospiraceae bacterium, assembly GCA_017544705.1. Classification (GTDB taxonomy): domain Bacteria; phylum Bacillota; class Clostridia; order Lachnospirales; family Lachnospiraceae; genus UBA2868. Next base: position 46,168 of record JAFYDQ010000031.1, read on the forward strand.
ATATCGAAGTCCTCTTTTTGCATGTCCAAACGATCTATCGGTTATTGATCATCTCCATCAGGGTATCAACGTTCATCCCATGCACCATGGCTGCCTCTTCCAGGCTCTCAGCCTGTGAAGCCGGACAACCGAGACAGTGCATGCCCGCTTCCATAAGGATCGGGGCAACATCCGGAGCTGTTCTTAAGATTTCGCCGATCGTCATTTCTTTTGTGATCTCTGCCATGATTACGGCCTCCTTTACAATTCGTCTGCATTCTGTAGACTATCACTTTTTCGCGCTCTTTTCAAGTTTTTCTTGTATAATCCGCGCTGATATACTAAAATATATCTGATGTATATTTGTACCATTCAAAGGAGGTTATTACTATGGCATATGTAATCGGTGATGCTTGTGTCAGCTGCGGAACCTGCGAAGGTCAGTGCCCTGTAGGTGCGATCTCTGAAGGCGACGGAAAGTACGAGATCGATGAGAGCGCATGCTTAGGCTGCGGTTCCTGTGCAGGAGCTTGCCCGACAGGCGCAATCTCTGAGAAATAAACAACGCATCAAAAGCATAAACAAAGCGTCCGTGTTCTGCGCGGACGCTTTTGTTTTATTTCACATCCTTTGCCTTGTTGGCAAATTTCGTGTAATCTTCCATCCAGATGAGTTCGACGGATCCGATCGGGCCGTTTCTCTGTTTGGCGATCGTCACCTCGGCGATATTCTTATTCTCACTGTCTTTGTTATAATAGGATTCCCTGTAAAGGAACATTACCACGTCCGCATCCTGCTCGATCGCACCGGACTCACGAAGATCCGACAAAACCGGTCTGTGATCATCACGCTTTTCCACCGCACGGGATAACTGCGAAAGCGCCACGACCGGCACATGCAGTTCTCTGGCAAGTGCCTTTAAGGAACGGGAGATCTCGGAGATCTCCTGCACTCTGGAATCCGATCTGCCGCTGCCCGACATCAGCTGTAGGTAATCGATAAAAACAGCCTTGATGTCATGCTCCATTTTGTATTTGCGGCATTTTGACTTTAATTCCCCGATGGAGATACCCGGCGTATCATCAATGATCAGTTTGGACTTACCGATGATGCCGGCACCTTCTACGATACTGTCCCATTCTCTTGCGTTCATGTTTCCGGTCCTGATCGCCTGGGAATTCACTCTGGATTCCTGCGCCAGGAGACGGTTAAACAGCTGTTCCTTCGACATTTCCAGGCTGAACATGGCGACGCTTTGTTCCTGTTTGAAACAGATGTGCTGGATGATGTTGAGCACGAACGCCGTTTTTCCCATGGAAGGTCTTGCTGCGATCAGGATCAGATCGGACGGCTGTAAGCCCGCCATTTTATAGTCAATATCCGTAAAGCCGGTTGCGATACCCGTCACATAGCCTTTGGTCTGGGATGCGATGTTGATCTTCTCAAGTGCATCGATGGCCACCTGGTCGATCGGTGTGAAATCCTCCGTCGTACGGTGCTGCACAATGTCAAAGACCATCTTTTCCGTATTGTCAAGGATCTGCTCGAGAGAATCATGCTGGGCGTAACCTTCATTCTCGATGCTTTCCGCAACACGGATCAGTTTCCGCAGGATCGCTTTATCCTTGACGATCCTGGCATAGTCTTTGATGCCGGACGAACTCGGAACGGCGACAGTCACTTCCCGCAGGACATCTTCCGTGCTGATCTCTTCCGGCGCACCCATTTCCTGCAGACGGTTCTTGAGCGTGACGATATCTATTGTTTTTCCGGTATTATATAATTCCGTGATGGCCTGGAACAGGATCCCGTACTGCTTTCCGTAAAAATCATCCTTATTCAGGATATCGGAAGCGGTAACGATCGCTTCATTCGAGATCAGCATGGAGCCGATCACGGACTGTTCTGCTGTTGGATCATGCGGCAGGACTCTTTTGATCGCAGTCTCATCCATGTATTGTAATCCTCCCGGGAATCAGGTCCCGTATCAGGCTTCTTTGACGGTAACTTTCAGCTTTGCACTGACTTGCGGATGAAGCTTTACAACCACCTCATATGTTCCGAGGTTCTTGATGGGCTCCGTCAGCTGGATCTTCTTTTTGTCGATATCCAGATCATGCTGTGCCTTTGCCTCATCGGCGATTTCCTTAGAGGATACGGATCCGAATGTCTTACCGCCCTCCCCGGTCTTTAATTTCACGATCACTTCCTTGCTTTCAAGCACTTTGGCGAACTCCTGTGCATCCGCAAGATTCTTTGCGGCAACACGTTCGTCATTTGCCTTCTGCAGTTTCAGGTCGTTCATGTTTTTCGCATTGGCTTCCACACCGAACTTTTTGGGAAAAATAAAGTTTCTGGCATATCCGTCATTGACTTCCACAATATCCCCTTTTTTGCCGAGGGTTTTCACATCCTGTAACAGAATGACTTTCATCAGATCTCTCCTTCTCTCTGCATCGTTTCAAGTGTGCGGATCAGCAGATCCTTTGCTTCTTCGATCGTCATATCCTTCAGCTGGCATCCGGCAATGTTCATATGGCCGCCGCCGCCCAGTTTCTCCATAACAAGCTGTACGTTCACTTCATCAATGGAACGGGCACTGACATAGATCTCGCCCTGATACTCCGTTAAGACAAAGGATGCCTTGATCCCGTTGATGTTCAGCAATTCATTGGCTGCCTGCGCACCCAGAACTGTCGGGGATTCGGTCGAGCTGCCTGCCTCGGATACGGATACCGCATAGGCGCCGAGTACCACCTCAGCATTTCTGACGGCTTCGGCTCTTGCCTTGTAATCCTCCATGTTGTTCCGGAACATCTTGCGGACCCTGGTCACATCCGCGCCGTTCCTGCGCAGATATGCGGCCGCCTCAAAGGTGCGGACACCGGTTTTGGCCGTGAAATTATTGGTATCAATCATGATACCGGAATAAATACAATCCGCCTCGGCCGGGCGAAGCTTCACGTTATCGTGGATATATTGCAGGATCTCCGCAACCATTTCCGATGCGGAGGATGCATAAGGCTCAATATAGGAAAGCGTGGCATTCTGAATCTTTTCCGTTCCCTGCCTGTGGTGATCGAGCACAACGATCGTAGGACATTTCCCCAGCAATTCCTTGCATTCGGTAAAACTGGGCTTGTTCACATCCACAACGATCAATGCCGTGGTCGCATCCGCAACCTCAAGCGCTCTCTGGCTGTTTAAGATCAGGTCCTCCGCAGGCTCGCCTTCCTGTAAGATCTCATCCATCAGCGGACGGATCGAATTGGTTACTTCGTTAACAACGATATGTGCCTTTTTCTCAAAGGTTTTGGCGGCGCGGAAAATACCGATCGCGGCACCGAACGAATCCACATCCGTATTCTTGTGACCCATGACGATAATGCGGTCATTGCTTTCCAGGATCTCACGCAGGGCATGTGCCTTGACTCTCGCCTTCACGCGCGTGGTCTTCTCTGCCATCTGGCTCTTGCCGCCGTAATAGATGATGTCTTCCGGATTTTTGACAACCACCTGGTCACCGCCGCGTCCCAAGGCCAGATCGATCGCCGTTCTGGCATATTCGTAATTGGTCTGGTAGGATCCCGTTTCAATACCGAAGCCGGCCGAAAGCGTTACGGAAATCTCATTGCCGATATTGATGGTCTTGACGTCTTCAAGCAGATCGAAGCGCCGCTCCATCAGTTTCTTCAGGTGCCGTTTCTGGATCGTGACCAGATATTTGTCTTTTTCCAGTTTTTTTACAAGCGCATCGGATGCGGAAAAATACTTGTTGATCTTTCTGTCCACAAGCGCGACCAGAAGGGATCTTCGCACATCTTCCACGCTGTCTAAAGCCTCGTCGTAATTGTCAATGTAGATCAGGCCGCAGGCCAACTGCTGGTCATCGATCTCTCTCTGCAGTCGGTTGATCTTGGTTTCGTCAAACATGAAGAAGGCGATCAGATAACTGTCAAGATTCACTGCGTCCAACAGTTCTGAGGATGCCAGAGCCGTCTGCATGTCCACCTTTTTCATGCTGATGCGGAAATCGGATTCTTCATGCCTTGTCATCATTTCCGTTTCGGATTCGATGCCAGGCAGCGATTCCTTATGTACGTCCGGCAGAAGCGACATGATCGTCTTGCGGTAACCCCGTTTGATATGGAAAGCCTGCTCAAAGGCTTCGTTGGTCCATATGATCCTGCCGTCCTCGTCAAGGAGCGCATACGGAATCTCTAAGTCGCGCAAAAGCTGCCTTTGCACCTGTCCGTATTGCGTGGCAAAGGAAACCATGTCGTTTACAACAGCATGTTTATTGGTAAAGAACAGGATCAGGGAAACGATCAGATAAACTGCGATCCCGGCGCTTACGACATAACCGGACCTCCGGTCCAGGAAATAAACGGCAACATTGCAGATGATCAAAGGAATGATCAGATACAGCGGCCATGTCATGTACGTTCGAAGCTGCCCTTTAAACTTGACTTTCTTCACAGATGATCTCCTTTGCGCTAACCGATGTTCTGCGCTTCCACAAGGCCTTTCCCGCCATAGATCTCCCGAAGCTTCGGTTTTTCGATCTTACCGGTCGGGTTTCTCGGGATCTCCGCAAAAATGATCTTGTGCGGACGTTTATACCGGGGAAGTGCATGGCAGAATTCCTGCATTTCTTCCTCCGTGACCACATAATCTTTCTTCAGTTCGATGATCGCAAGTGTCACTTCGCCAAGCCGTTTATCCGGAATCCCGATCACTGCGGCATCATGCACCGCCTCATTGGTACGGATAAAGTCTTCGATCTGAACGGGATAAATATTCTCGCCGCCGCTGATGATCACGTCCTTCTTGCGGTCTACCAAAAGAATGAAGCCGTCCTCATCCTCTTTGGCCATATCGCCCGTATAGAGCCAGCCGTCTGCAAGTACTTCCGCGGTGGCTTTTTTGTCATGATAATATTCTACCATTACGGACGGGCCTTTGACAGCCAGTTCCCCGACTTCGCCTCTTGCGACTTCCTTCCTATCCTCGCCGACGATCTTTGTTTCCCAGCCGTAGCCGGCCTTTCCGATCGTGCCGACCTTTTCAACGTTTCCGACACCCAGATGTACGCAGCCGGGTCCCAGAGATTCGGACAATCCGTAGTTTGTATCATAATCATGGTGCGGGAAATAGGTCAGCCACTTTTTGACCAGGCTTCGCGGAACAGGCTGTGCACCGATGTGCATCAGTCTCCACTGATCGAGCTCATAGTCCGCAAGTTTGACCCTTCCGCTTTCGATCGCTTCCAGGATATCCTGTGCCCAGGGCACCAGGAGCCATACGATCGTACATTTTTCTTTGGAAACGGCATCCAGCACGAATTCCGGCTTGGTCCCTTTCAGCAGTACCGCCTTGCCACCCGAGATCAGGCTGCCGAACCAGTGCATCTTTGCACCGGTATGGTAGAGCGGCGGAATGCATAAGAACACATCGTCCTTCTGCTGTCCGTGATGATTCTGTTCGGTTTTGCAGGAATGCATCAGTCCCGCATGGGTATGCAATATCGCCTTGGGAAATCCTGTCGTTCCGGAAGAGAAATAGATCGCCGCATAGTCCTCGTCCTTAACCTCGATCTCCGGCCGCTGTGAAGAACAGTTCGCCGTTAAGGAATTGTAATCATCCGCAAAGGAAGGGCAGTTCTCTCCGACATAGATCAACAGTCTACCTTTGGAAAGCGGTTCGCAGATCTCCTCAATACGGCCGATAAATGCGGGGCCGAATACCAGGATGTCGATCTGTGCAAGCTTTGCGCAATATAAGATCTCATCGGATGAATAACGGAAATTGAACGGTACGGCCAGCGCCCCCGTCTTTAAGACCCCGAAGTAGATCGGCAGCCACTCTAGGCAGTTCATCATCAGAATGCCGACTTTATCACCCTTTTTCACGCCGCGCTGCAGCAGCAGATTGGCAAACCGGTTGGCCTTCTCATCGAAGACACTCCAAGTGATCTCTCTTCTGTAATGTGTTTCGGGGCTCGCCTCGATCAGTTCATATTCTTTCCAGGTGACCCTTCTTCTCTCCTTGATCTCCGGATTGATCTCCACCAGGGCAATATCGTCTCCGAACTGATCAGCATTTCTCTCCAATAATTCTGTAATAGGCATTGATTTTTCCTCTTTTACGCTTTTAATCGCTAAAGTGAAGTATACCGTGTTTTGACCTGTTTTGTCAAACAAGGGGCCCCCGCCCGGGAGCCCCTTAAATGCTTGTTTTTTAGTCCTGTACGTAAGGCATGATCGCTACATGTCTTGCTCTTTTGATCGCAACCGTTAACGCTCTCTGATGCTTCGCGCAGTTGCCTGTGATCCGGCGGGGTAAGATCTTACCTCTCTCGGAAACATATTTCTTCAAGGTGTTCGCATCCTTGTAGTCGATCTCTTTTTCTTTGCCGCAGAACACGCAGACTTTCTTTCTTCTGCGGATCCCGCCTCTTCTTCTCATCGGGGAATCGCTTCTCTCGCCATCACCCTGGGGTTTGTTATATGCCATTCTGATTACCTCCTTAGTATCAGACCACACATCAGTTGAACGGCAGTTCTTCCTCTATTCCGTCCGGAATGTTCATGAATCCGTCACCAACCTCTGCCTGTGGTTCCTGTTTGGCCGCCGGTACAAATCCTCCGTTGCTGTTGCCGCCGTCACCGGATGCATTCTTGCTCTCGCAGAATTCCTGGTCTTCAATGACAACATCCGTTGTATAAACCTTCTGGCCATCCTTGTTCGTATAACTTCCGGTCTGAATGCGCCCTGTTACGAGTACTTTCATCCCTTTCTTGAAGTACTTCTCCGCAAACTCGCCGGATTTTCCAAATGCCACGCAATTGATGAAATCAGCGGTCTGCTCATCATTGTTGTTGCTTCTTCTGCCACGTCTGTCAACCGCAAGAGAATATCTTGCGATCGCCATATTGTTTTCTCCCGAAGAATATCTGACCTCGGGATCTCTTGTTAAACGGCCCATTAAAATGACTTTGTTCATATTTTCTCTCTTTCTAATCAGGCGTCTTGCTTAACAACTAAGAATCTCATTACGTTTTCCATAATGCGGACGCGGTTCTCAATTTCGCGGGGTGCATCAGTTTCTGCATCAAACTGAATGAAGTAGTAGAAGCCTTCCGTCATCTTCTGGACTTCGTAAGCAAGCTTCTTTTTGCCCCACTCGTCAACGTTTGTGATCGTACCGCCGAAACGGGTAATGTACCCTTTGATCTTTTCGAGAACGGCCGCTCTCTCTTCGTCTTCGATCTTAGCATTAAGAACAACGCATAATTCGTATTTGCTCATGCTATACCTCCTTTTGGTCTCTCGGCCCCGGATCTTAAGTCCGGAGCAAGGTATGTCATACATCGCAGATGTATGACGTGGCCCCGGCTCTTCACGAAGTGAACTCTAAATGAGCCGGGTTTCCGTTATGTGTATCACGAAACCATATGTTACCACAAAACCGGGGCTGATTCATGGACTTTTTACAATGATATCCCCTGTTTTTTTGCCAGTTCCGTAAATACTTCGCCGATCTTGTCTTGAATGAGGAGCGTGTTGGCCTTTGATCTGACATCCAGTGCATCCCGGTTGATGATCACGAGGTACTTCCCGCTGAAGAAATTGATATAGGATGCCGCAGGATATACGGTTAAGGACGTGCCGCCGATGATCAGCATATCGGCATCCGCGATCGCGTTGATCGATGCGTTTACCGCATCATCCGGAAGGCTCTCTTCGTACAACGTGATATCCGGCCGGATCATTCCGCCGCAGTCGCAGTGCGGAATGCTCTCCTTTGACTCGAATATATAGTCTTCCGGAAACGTTTTGCCGCATTTGATGCAATAATTCCGAAGCGCGCTGCCGTGGATCTCGTAAACCTTTTTGCTGCCGGCCTTCTGGTGAAGCCCGTCAATGTTCTGCGTGACAACCGCGGTCAGCTTCCCCTTCTCCTCGAGTTTTGCCAGATACTTATGTGCATTGTTCGGCTCGATCTTTCTGGTATCCATTTTCTGTCTGTGGAACTCAAAATAGACCTCCGGCTCTCTCATCAGACAGCTGTGGCTTAAAAGATATTCCGGACGGTATTTGTCAAAGCGGACATCATGCTGGTTGTACAGCCCGTCCTTGCTCCTAAAATCCGGCACGCCGCTCTCCGTGGATACGCCGGCGCCCCCGAAGAACACGATCTTCTCTGCATCTTCGACATACGTTAACAGTGTTTCCAGCTTTTCTTTATTCATAGTTTTCCACCCCAATCTGCATTTCGCCTTTTGCTACCTTCACACCATCCTGGTTTGTAATGCTGTATTTGATCCCGATCACATGCACGGCATCGCTTTTATCGCTTACCACCCCTTCGACCGTAAGCGTATCGCCGATATAAACCGGCTTGCGCAGTTTCCCGGAAACCCCCTGGATCAGGCTGTTCTTCCCCGGCAGATACATGCCTGCCAAAGTCGATAAAAAAGACATGGTCAGCATGCCAAAGACCACCGGTCCGCCATGTCCGTTACGCTTTGCAAATGCCGCATCGCCGTGTAGCGGGTTAAGGTCTCCCGTGATCTTCCTGAATGCATCCTGCATGTCTTCCGTCACCGTAACACAAAACTGTTCGGTCTGTCCTATAACGATCTCATCATATGTGTAACTATTCATGCGCTTCCATCTTTCTTACGATCAGATCGATCATCTCCCCGACATTTTCCAGTTTGTTCACTTCCTTAATGTCAAACTTCATCGAGAATTCTTTCTCCATGGAGATGATCAGGGAAATATGCTCCAGCGAATCCCACTCGTCGATCTCATCGGAATTGGTCTGATCGGAAATGGTCAGTTCCTCATCATCAAAGACATCCCTGAAGATTTCCTGCACTTTGTCAAATACTTCTTCTCTGCTCATAGGTGCTCCCATTCTGTCACTACCTGTCAACCCGTTCCAGCAGCCCTGCATCATAGAGCTTCTGCACGACCGGAATGATCTCTTTCACCGGCTTTGCGATCAGCTCCGATAACCGGAACAGATCATTTTTCCCGTCCGCATAAGCACACACATCCTTTAAGATCAGGGTCTCCTGATAGGTTTCCTTGGAACTCATCGTCGGGACAAGCCCGTATTTTCCAAGCTGCGGTTCCCCGATCGTTTTGATCACATACGTCGCATTGTGCTCCAGGGCTTCGATACACTGTACCATCACGTCATAACTTCCCGCAAGCCCGTCCGGTGAGATCAGGTCCAGGTTATCCGCGCTCGTATGATACTCCGGATACACGTGGTATTTGGAACGGCAAAAGCACACCATCGGAAGATCCGCCCCCGGCGCCTGATACTGCCGCTCGTCTGAGCCGCGTGCAATATAGGAATAGTCATGATACTGCGGATCGTGATTTTTGAGTACCGTCGTAAGAACCTTGTCTGCCAGCGTGTCACCGTACTTGCTGTGTACCAGGGAATAGGTCCGGTCATCCCCGACGCAGGTTAAGTTAAACGCCGCTATGACATTTTCGCGCAGCGCATCCAGATTTCTGCTCATATAGGTCAGTGCACCGATCGTCTCCGGTGCCAGAACAAGGCGATAGGTGTATTTCCGATCCGGCATCGCCGCAATATACTTTGCAAGCCAGGTCAGCAGCGCGGGTCCCGAACACTCATTGTTTGCCATGGACGGATGACAGGTATAGCTGGATAAGAAGATTTCCTGTTCGCTTTTCCCCGAAATGATCCATTCCCCGTAGGTTAAGCTTCCGTCCGTCAGCGTCGATCTGATCACGGCATGATACGTGCCTTCTTTTAACGAATCCCGCACGTTCTGGCTCATGCAGAATCCCCAGCGCTCTTTATAGTAGGAAGTCACATAAGGGATCAGGTCCGGCTGGTCCTTCAGCGAATAGAGATGCTCCTGTAATTCCTCCAAAGACAGTTCCAGATCGACCGGCACGGAATAGCCGAGGACATGCAGGTTGTTTTCTGCCATATCCACGATCCGTTTCCCGTCAGGTCCCTCCAGATAGGCCTCCGAAATATTCCATTCCTTCGGGATCGTCCAGTCGCATACCTGCGTGCCGCTTGGCACCTCAAACAGCTGCATTTCGGGAATCTGTTTTCTGATCAGGGCAAACGTCCTTCTGACACCGTCTCCGGTAATGCTTCTGCAGATCGGAAATATCTCCTTGCAGAACGCAAACATCTCCTGTCCTTCTTTTAAAAAGCGGGTATGATCTTCCTGCCCGACATAGGTACACAGTTTTCTGGAACGGTTATGCCGGATATCCTCCGCAATGATCGGGAACGCACCCGCAAGTTCAATGATCTTATACTCCAGATCATTGACGAAAAACCGCTGCATGACGCCCTTTTCTTCAAATTCCGGCTCGTACGCATAGATCACGTTTTCCACGTCCCGGTCAAGATCGCGGACGTTCATGGAATAAGTGGCTTTCCTTGTATGGCCGTCTGCATCCGTATAATCTGCCGTGAAATCCTTCAGATAACGGTACGGAACCGGTCCGACCGTTTCTTCCACATAGTGCACGAACACGAAGGAATGCTGCAGGTCCTTGTCGATAAAAAGGTTCCGGAAATGATTTTGCAGCATATACGTAAACGGCGAATCGATCCCGAAAGAACTATGGTTATCCATCGCGCACAGTTCCTCCTGCCCCTTTCCCCATACGGCAAAGGAATAGATCGGATGCTTCGTCCGTTTGAAATCTTCCCGCATAAGAGCCAGCTTTCCGAGAGACCCCGTCTTACACGACGTCTTAAAGTGGTCGTATGCTTCCCCTTTGCAGAATGCCCAGTTGAATGTCGGGAACACCAGCGTGCCTTCCGGCCCGATCTGCGCAATGATCCCGTCGATCAGGATATTCAGATCCGTCTCGTCTTCGTGTGTGATCAGGTCGTACAACAGCTGCTTCACATCCGATGTGACGAATACGCGGTCTCCCTTATGCAGGCGCAAATGGGACGCCAGTTCTCGTAACGGTATATACGTTTCCATCTTCCACCCTTTACTGTACGGTAACACCCTTCATGGCGATCTCTACGGCTTTCTGATGAACCATTTCTTTCATGGTATAGCCGAGCCCGTAAGTCTCAACCTGTGAAGTGAAGGACTCGTCCGAGCCTTCCGTCTCGGTAAGATAAGCCTTGTAATCCGCTTCGGTAACCGTAATGCCTTCTGTCTCCAGGATCGCCTGATAGACCAGATCCTCTTTCTCCTTGGTCTTGCAGGTCTCATCAAGACTCGCATCATATTCCTCTTCACTCATCCCCGTGTAATCATCAAAAGTCTCATACATGTTGGCACCGTAGTAGGATAAGTACATCTGGTTCATCATCTGGAAAGACTGCTGGTCATTATACTTGCTCGTGGATTTCAGGTTCTTCAGATATGCCTTCGGATAAGAAGAAACTTCACTGTGATCCACCAGATAATTCTCCACCCAGTTTCTTAAATTTTCTTCGTAGTGCGTGCTCTTAATATACTGACGGTATTCATCCGCCGTGGAAGCATATTCGGACAGATTTTCCTTCACAAAGTCATCCGTAAATTCCGGCAGTTCGTAGATCCCGTCCACATCCACGGTAAATACCGCATCCTTGCCGGCAAGTTCCGCATTGCCGTAATCATCCGGAAACGTCACTTCCACCTTCACGGTATCGCCGACACCGGCCCCGATCAGCTGCTGCTCAAAATCATCGATATAACTCTGTGATCCGATGGTCAGATCCGCAGGCGTTCCGTTCGTGCTTCCGCCCTCAAATGCAACACCGTCGATCGTTCCGACATATTCAATGGATACCTTGTCCCCGTCCTGGATCTTGGCATCGGTTTCCGTATTCAGCACCTGATGCGAGGACAAAATGCTCTCAATATCCGCATCCACGGATTCGTCCGGATATTCAACCTCCGAAAGCGGTGCAGTAAAATTCTTATACTCCGGCAAAGTCACGATGTCCTTGGCAACGACACCCTTGATAAATCCGTTGTTATCAAGCTGTGCGCTGAACTCGTTGCTTGCCTTGACGGATTTGGAATTCCGATAGACAGCATTTCCGATCGCAAAGGCGATCACACCGACCAAAGCCGCAAGAATCACGATCCCTGCGATGCGCATGATCAGTTTCTCCCTCTTATCCGCCACGCGCTGTTTCTCACGCTCTAAGCGGCGCTGTTTGCTCTTGCTCACATTTTCCGTTTTGGTTTCTTCTGTTTTACTCATCTTTCTATTGTCCGTTTCTGATAGATTTGCCGACAACCGACATCTAATCTATTGTAGCAAAAAAGAGAGTTCTTTTGAACTCCCTTTTTGATAACTCTTGTAAAATCATAAACCGCTCAATGCGTGTTATGTTTCTGCTGTTCCTCATCATACTGCCACGGATAACTGACCCCGTCGTCATCTTCGATCCCAAGACGCTCCGCTTCCGCTTTCCGGTTCCAAAGGAAACTGAACCGGAGTTCCTTGCCCGTCTTGATCCGCTTAAGGTTTCCGATGTGCCGGTAGATGATGCACACCGTTGCGATAAACAGGATCGCGGCATACCACACATCCTTCTTGGCCACACCGTAAATGACCGGGAACAGGACTGAGCAGGTGATCGGTGCAAAGCAGATATAATCCGTCACAAATGCAATGAACAGGGCAAACAACAGCAGGATCAGAAACAGCCTGTAATCCAGCGCCAGGATCGAACCGCCGAGCGTTGCCAGACCCTTTCCGCCGCGGAAGCCCATGTAAAACGGAAAGATATGACCCAGGATCACGGAAGTCGCTGCGATCACGCCGGCATATTTCATCTCGGGATAGATGTACATTGCCAGACGGACCACCAGAAACGCCTTCATAACGTCAACAACCGCAACAAAAGCGCCGATCTTCTTGCCCATCGTGATGATCAGATTGGACGCACCGGCATTTCCGGAACCATGTTCCCTGATATCATAGCCCTTGCTTTTTGATATCAGATACGACAGATTGATGCTGCCGATCAGGTATCCCATTAAGACACATGTACATACAGCGATCGCAGTATTCATAGGCGCTCTCCTTATGTTCGTATTATACTACGAAAAATCCCCACCCGCAACTTCTGCGGATGGGGATCCGTGATCAATGAAACCTTGTGAAACGATCAGTTTTTTACTGCATGCATGAAGTATTTCATGCCGAATACCGTTGCGTAAATACCGGTTACGTTAGACTTCTGCATGTAAACGTCATTGTAGTAATAGATCGGGATGATCGCACCCGTATCCATCAGCATATCTTCTGCCTTGTGCATGGTTTCTACACGATGGGCAAGATCGGTATCGTAGCGGATCTCGTCGATCATCTTGTCGTACTCATCCCACTTCGGGGAAGAGGAGACAGGCTTGCCCTTACCAAGCTGTGCATCATTGTTACCGGATGCGGAAGCAAAGATCTCCAGCATGTTGATCGGGTCATTGTAGTCGGCAACCCAGCCTTCACGTGCAACCGTGAAGTTACCGTTCTTACGATCCTCTAAGAATACGTTCCAGTCTTCTGTCTTGATCTCGATGTTGATCCCGAGTGCTGCGAAGTCCTGCTGAATGGATTCTGCGATCTTGATATGGCCTGTTCCGTCATTCGTCAGGTAGGTCATGTTGATGGCAGGATCGATCGCATATGTGCCGTCTCCGTTATCCGTAAAGCTGTAGCCTGCGGATTCTAAGAGTGCCTTTGCATCTTCCACCATGTCTGCACCGGTCTTGGTTGCATCATAGTAGGAAACGCCTGCTTTGAACTCCCCGCCGTTACCGTCGGTCATTCCTGCAGGGATAAATGCGTCTGCAGCTTCCTGTCCTGTCTGGCCGATATTGTCAACGATGAACTGACGGTCGATCAGGTAACTCATCGCTTTACGCATGTTGGCTGCTTCTTCTTCCGTCTTACCGTCGAACAACGGGTCATTTACATTAAAGCATACATAATAGGTTCCAAGCTGGGGAAGGATACCAAACTCCGGATTCACACCGTTTAAGGAAGCGATCTCATCGTTGGGAACGGTATCGATGTAATCAACGTCGCCGCTGTTGTATGCAGCATAGATTGCCGTGTCATCCGCGCTTAACATGAAGTGCA
>JAFYDQ010000032.1 GCA_017544705.1 Lachnospiraceae bacterium
GATAATGTCCGGTCAAGGCAGGATAAACGGTGTCTTTCCTGCTTTGAGGTCTCTCCACACCGGGGAGAATCCGCGAAGATAATTAACCACCTCTGTAACGGAATCGATCAGATAATCAACTTCTTCCTCCGTAATGTCCTCACCAAGTGTGAGCCTGAGCGACCCGTGCGCCACATCATGCACTCTTCCGATCGCCAGCAGCACATGACTCGGATCAAGCGATCCGGACGTGCAGGCGCTTCCCGAAGAAGCACAGATCCCTTTGTCATCAAGCAGCAGCAACAGCGATTCTCCCTCGATCCCCTCGAAGCAGAAATTGACGTTTCCGGGAAGACGCTTTTTCGCATCGCCGTTCAGTGCGCTGTGCTCGATCTTTGCAAGGCCTTCGATCAGACGGTCACGCAACTTTTCCTGCTTCGCCGTGTTTTCCTGCATACCGTCTGCGGCTTCCTTAAGAGCTGTCGCCATCGCAACGATCGCCGGCACGTTTTCCGTACCTGCCCGCTTTCCTCTCTCTTGCGCACCGCCTTCGATCAGATTGGAAAGCTTGATCCCTTTCTTTACATATAAGAAACCGCAGCCTTTAGGTCCGTGGAATTTGTGTCCCGAAGCCGAGAGCATGTCGATGTTGTCTGCTTTCACATCGATTGGAAGATGCCCGATCGCCTGCACGGCATCCGTATGGAACAAAACGCCCTTCTTTCTGCAAATTTCCCCGATCTCGCGGATCGGCTGGATCGTTCCGATCTCGTTGTTGGCAAACATGATCGTCACCAGGCAGGTGTCATCTGTGATCGCCGCCTCCAGTTCTTCCGGACGGATGAGCCCGTCTTCATGTACGTCAAGCAGCGTAACGGTAAAGCCTTCTTTTTCCAGTTTCTTTAAGGTATGCAACACGGCATGATGCTCAAACGCCGAAGAAATGATATGTGTCTTTCCCTTCTTTTTCCCGAGCTCTGCAGCCGTTAAGATCGCCTGGTTATCCGCTTCGCTTCCGCCGGAAGTAAACGTGATCTCAGACGGATCGGCATTGATGATCCCTGCGATCTCTTCTCTTGCTCCCTCGATCGCTTCTTTTGCTTTCTGCCCGAATTCATAGAGGCTTGACGGGTTCCCGTAATTCTCTTCCATCAGGGGAAGCATCGCATCGATCGCCTTA
Source organism: Lachnospiraceae bacterium (assembly GCA_017544705.1). Taxonomy (GTDB): domain Bacteria; phylum Bacillota; class Clostridia; order Lachnospirales; family Lachnospiraceae; genus UBA2868. Next base: position 1,160 of record JAFYDQ010000032.1, read on the forward strand.
CGGCTCATCTTGGTGGTTGCCGCATTATCCGCGTATATTTTCATATTTCGTTTTCTCCTTTATTCGATCATCATGATCATCAACAATTTAGCCACGACAATTATATAACCCTTTTACCTACTGTGTCAAAGGGTTTTTGATTTTTCCACACGATCCAAACGGTTGCCAATCTATAAGAAAGAACTTAGAATGATAGAAAAAGGGGGATGAAATGGGAATCTTGAAAGCTGTGGCCGCCTCACTGCATACGGAAGCGGCCGATCAATGGAAAGAATATTTTTACTGCGAATCGATACCGGCCGACCTGCTCATGGTCCGCGTCAACAAAATGAACACCTCCGGCTACAACAAAGGAAGCAATGATATCATCACCGACGGCTCCGTGATCGCGGTGGCGGACGGCCAGTGCGCGATCGTTGTCAGCAACGGAAAAGTGATCTCCGTATTTAAAGAAGCAGGGGAAAACATTTTCCACTCCGGTGGTACATCCAGTGTATTCTCGGGTTCTTCTGCAAAATCATTCGGCAAAGAACTCTCTCGCAGGATCTCTTTTGGCGGAGACGCGCCGGCCATCGTACACCGGGTATATTATCTCAATACAAAAGAAATCCCCGGGAATGCCTTCGGCGGCAGCATCCCGTTCCGGATCGTGGATCCGCGCATGGGCCTGGACATGGACTGTAAGCTCGAGGTATCCGGACTGTTTTCTTTCAGGATCCATGATCCCGAAAAGATCTATAAGCAGCTCATCGGAAATGTCGAGCATGTGTACCGGGTTTCGTATCTGATCTCGCAGATGAAATCCGAAGTGAACGGAGTCCTTTTGTCGGCCTTTAAAGATGCGCTGAACATCCCCATGCGGCCTTACGAACTGGGAAACCTAATCCCGCAGATCGAGGCTGCCGTGATGGAAGCCGGCAACCGGAAACTGCAGGAGCTTCGGGGCATTGAACTCCTCTCCCTCTCCTTTGACCACTTCAGCTTAACCGACAAAGACATGCGCTTTATCGGGGAAATGCAGCGAAACGCACTATTGGATCATCTGGAAATGGCAGCCGCCACCCTCATTTCGGCACAGGCAAATGCGATGGAAAGCGCCGCAGGCAACACATCGGCCGGCGCATATCTGGGGCTCGGATTACTGAATCAGCTCCAATCATAAGCCGGACCATGGCTTGATTTACCTATTTACCCTGCGGTATACTGTGTTTATTGAAAGCCCTGCGTAAGCAAATAAAAATGCCATGCAAAGGCAAGGTTCATTGATAACGGGAGGCAGAACATGATTTCAACGAAAGGACGTTACGCACTGCGCGTGATGATCGATCTTGCAAAACAGAACAGCGACCACTATATTCCCTTAAAAGATATCGCGGCCAGACAGGAGATCTCGAAAAAATACTTGGAGATCATCGTCAAAGACATGGTCGCCGGCAAACTGCTCACCGGTGCCAGCGGCAAAGGCGGCGGCTACAAGTTATGCAGGAAACCGGAAGATTATTCGATCGGTGAGATCCTTGAACTGATGGAAGGCTCCCTTGCGACCGTGGCCTGCTTAGAGGATGGCGCAGAGAAATGTCCCAGGGCCGAGTGCTGCCCCACGCTTCCCATGTGGGCAGAATACAATCAGATGATCCACGACTTTTTCTACGGGAAAAAATTAAGCGACTTGCTCTAAATCAAAAATCAGAAAGAAGATAATCTTGTTTAAGATAGAAGCATATGAACAAACCAAATCCCACCCCACGCTGACCCTTTCTCCTAACCTGTTTCATGAGGCACTTAAGCAAAACCCTGCAAGCCTTGCGCGTTTCCATGTGCAAAATCCCAAGGGGGATGATTTTGACATTGTGTACTACGACAACAATGACGATATCGAACCGCTTGACACCTATCCCGCTTACCAGAAACCGCCCTTTATGGCAAGCTATCGGATCTACGATGAAAATGACACAGAAACGCTGTGGATGGAGTTCTTTGATGGCGTTACCGACATGGTCTTTGAAGAACTGAATGAATACACGATCGTGCTGACAAAACTGGTCCTCTTGCACACGGACATTACCGTTTTCTGCACGGATCAAAGAATCCATTACTTCATCCCCGAAAGTGACCGCCTGCACGTTACCGACCGCCTTCCCGATAACCTTGATAACGAAACGCTTCTTTATATTCAGCAGGAACTGGGCTCCGGGATCGAGGACGGGCGCTTTAGGCGCCTTAGCGCGACCTATGCGTTTCATAACGTGTTTGTCCTGCAGTGGGTCTTAGCGGGCCGTGATTTTTCCAAATATCAATTTATCACGGTGGATATCGGCGACTGGGCCGGGATCGGCGCGATCCTCTCCTACTGTGCGCGCTATACGATCGCCTTTTCGCGGTTTCATCTCAAATTCATTAATCAAAATCACGGGTATCTCGGTAATTTCGAAGAAGCGCACCTGACCAGATATTTTGCGCTTGACCTGCATGATGACAACGCAACGGATGAAAACACGCTCGTTGTGCCAAGCTTTATGGCGCTTACCAAGACCAAGTTCTTAAAGGGGATCCCGCATTCGATCGACGAGTCGGTCTTAACGCCGCATTTTAAGGCAGAAATGAATGAATACTATGCCGGGGTGTTCGGGTCGGAAAAAGTGCTCGGGGTCATGATCCGCGGAACGGATTACGTGACGGCCGGCATGACCGGCGACCGGATGATGGCTACGCCTAAGCAGATGGCGCCGCGCATTCATGAATGGATCGAAAAATACGGATTTGAGCGGATCTTTCTTGCAACGGAAGATGCGGATGCGCTGGAATATATGCGGCAGGAATTCGGAGATCTGGTGGTCGCCCTCTCACAGGAGCGCCTGAAATTATCCGACCTTCACCAGAATGAGCTGATCGCCGCCTATCAGAAGGAACACGCGGACGGCATGTACGAAGAAAAGCTGGAAGATACCACGATCAATTATTTCTACGCGCTCTATATTCTCTCAAAGTGCGACAGTTTTATCTGTTCCGGGAGATGTAACGGATGGGATATCGTGCAGTCCTTTAACAACGGCCGCTTTGCAAACTGCTACAAATTTGCCGTCGGCCTTCAGTCCGCAGACTGATCCGGTTCCTTTTCGCAGAGCTTTCCGATCGCAAACCAGAAGATGGGCGCGCATAACTGGAAAGCCAGCATGTTGGAGCCGATCGACTGCAGAATGCCGATCGCGACGATGCCAAGCTCCGTATAGTAGGTACCGATATTTTTCAGACCGCGCTTGCACGCCAAAATCACAAGGAACACCCACATCGAAAATCCCACAACCCCATTCTCACAATAGAGTTTGATCAGGCCGCCGTCTGCAATTACATGCGCACCTTCAATGCCAAGTGCTCTGTGTCCGTTTGCGCCAAGGCCGTTTCCAAGCCACACGGAATACATGTTGTTGACGGCTGCAACCCACTGCTCGCTCCGCTCGGAGATGGCCGATGGCAGGGAAATGATCCGGTACCAGAATTTCAGAACATAGTCAAAGCGGATGGCACAGGCGGCAAGAAACAACCCTGCGATCACACAAAGTTCAATCCAGAAGTACTTTTTGGGGATCAGGTGCAGATCAAAGAACAGGAGATAATTCACGTAGACGATCACAATGGCGGCCGCAACCAGGCCGCTTCTTTGATTGGCCAAAATCGCAAACAGCAGGCAGAGCGCCATGCAGGCGATCGCAAAGAAGAGCTGCTTCTTACGGCTGTTTGATTTTGCCGCATCTTCTGCCTCACTGTGCGAAGAGAGGAAATAGGATCCGGCCAGCATGCCGGCAACCATGTTAAAGCTAAGACAAGTGGAGCCGACCACGGAATTCATGCGCACCCTCGTTGTTGCCGCGTCGGCTTTGGATGTGTGATTCCACGCAAAGGACCAGTCGTTGTAAAACTGCGGGGCCCAGGCGTATAAAATGACGCCAAGGATCCCTAAGATCAGCATCGCGATCAGATACCACTTATACCATTTGGCGGTCTTCTCTCCCGCGGACCTTCCGACAAAATAAAAGACCATCGGCAGCACGGAGGAAATGAATTCCTCGGCAAACACCGAAAACGGATACCCGCCAAGGCGCAGCCAGATGACGGATAAAACCTGATAGGCAAAAAAGCACACCGCCACGATATCCGGCAGTTTCTTTGGCAACAGTTCCTTATGAACGGCAAGTTCCAGCGCGACAAGGACCATTAACGCCGTTGCGAATACACCGGGACGCATCCCGGAAAAGGCGAGGGTTGCCGTATAGCCGAGCACGACCAGCACATAATAGAGTGTGGACAGCCGGTTTTGCTGATTCCATGAGAAAAATGAATGATTCATACCTTGTCTACTCCTGGTCGGGATCGGGTTTTTGATCCGGTTCCAGCAACAGCAGTTTCTCGGATAACAGATGCGAAAAGCCGCTTAATACAGCCGAAAACGCCACCAGGTTTTCCGCCTTGTCAACGGTCAGTTCGCCCATTTCATCATGCTTTAAGATCGGGGCCGCAACATCGGATAACAGCTCCACGAAATAGCGGCAGATCTTTCTGTGCAGAGCAGCATACGCTTCGTACACGCCGTGCATCTCTTCTTCGCCAAGATCCGACGGGATCAGCTTCCGGATCAGGGAGATCTCGATCCCTTCCTTCATGGTCAGCACCATGATCAGATAGGCGATATGGATCCGGTAATACCGTTTCTTGACCGGTTCCGGAATGACTTTCATGCGGACATAATTATTGATCGTGGAGGGCGTGATGAACTGTGCCTCCTTAAGATCCGGCGGCAGATAATCCAGATACTGCTTTAACAGCACGATGATCTGTTCCATATATAAGCCGATATCCGGGATGTTGTCCCAGGTCGGCAACTCAAATTTCAGCAGATAGTTTTTCCAGCGCCTGAGTTTGGCCGCTACGAGTTCCTGATCGTTCGTCATGCCCTCATTTTAACAAAAAATTAAGAATTATACAATTGACTTTGTAATAGGTATGCTTTAATCTAATATCAGATATTAGATGGTCTTGTTTATAATATTTGGAGGTTTCGCATGGCTAACAAGAATGATTCCTATGTGATCGTTACCGATTCAGGCTCTGATATGCCTTATGATTATCTGGATCAAAACGGGATTCCCTGCGTGGATCTGACGGTCCGCTTTGAAGGAGAAGACATTGAACGGCTGAATCGGGAAATTGCCGTAAAGGATTTCTATGAACGGATGAGAAAGGGCGATGTCGCAAGAACATCTGCACCCAGTCCCGCTGCATTTACGGAAGCGTTTGAGAAGATCTTAAAGGATGGAAAAGACATCCTCTATCTCGGCTTCGATACAGGCATCAGTGCAACCTACAATTCCGCCGTCATTGCTGCGGAAGACCTTCGGGAAAAATACCCGGAGCGCAAGATCTTTACGCTCGACACCCTCTGTGCCAGCGCAGGTCTCGGGCTTGTGATCATGCAAACGCTGAAACGGGCCAATGAAGGGATGTCCGTAGAGGACGCATTTGATTTTGCCACAAGGCTCTCACCGCAGGTCGGACACCGTTTTACCGTAGAGACGCTTACCTATCTGTGCCGTGGCGGCAGAGTCAGCAAGACAGCCGCTTTTGCGGGAAATATGTTAAGCATCAAACCGGTGCTCCATGTGGATGATGCCGGTAAACTGATCAACATCGCAAAGGCCAGAGGCCGGATGAAATCGCTCTCCATGTTAGCGGATGCATTCGGTGAGACCGCACTTCAGACTGCGGATGAATTTGATATGACCGTCACGATCTCCCAGGCAGACTGCTTAGAGGATGCACAGGCACTTGCGGATATGATCAAGACACGCTATGGAAGGAACGTGGATCTGATCACGGATATCGGCCCGGTCATCGGCTCACACGCCGGTCCCGGAACGATCGCACTGTTCTTTGCGGCAACAAAACGATAGATTTTTGAAATAAGGGGTACCCATATGTCAAGACCAAGAACAAAACTTGCGGACAGGATCCTGCCCGATTACACAAAAGGAGAAGAGATCACCAACATGGTCACGCACATCGTCGGCGGTGCATTCGGCATCGTGGCACTGGTGCTCTGCGTGGTCTTCTCTGCCATCAAACATGATCCGTATCTGGTCGTTGGCAGCTCGATCTACGGCGCTGCCCTGATCATTCTCTATACCATGTCCAGTGTGTATCACGGACCGCGCCCGAACATGGGCAAAAAAGTCATGCAGGTCCTCGACCACTGCACGATCTATTTCCTGATCGGCGGCACCTATACGCCGATCGTCTTGGGGCCGCTTCGAGCCATGACGCCGTGGCTCGGCTGGACGATCTTCGGGATCGTCTGGGGATTTTGTGCACTCGGCTGCACCTTTACCGCGATCGATATCGAGAAGTATAAAAAACTGGCCATGGCCTGCTATATCGGCATCGGCTGGATCATTGTCATCGCCATCAAACCGACCATAGCGGCCGTGACCTTTGAGGGCTTTCTCTTTCTGCTCCTTGGCGGCGTTGCTTACACGATCGGGGCCGTGCTCTATGCACTCGGCCACAAGGCGCGTTACATGCACTCCATCTTCCACGTGTTCGTGCTCATCGGGACCGCCCTGCAGTTCATCTCGATCTTCCGGTACTGCATTCTTAGATAAGCAAATTTTGAGCATATAAAAACACCGGCAGAATCACATTTCCTCGCATCGCTCTATGACGCGATTCTCGGAAAGTATTCTGCCGGTGTTGATTTATTTTGTTTACTTTACCAATCCCTTATCTGTCTTCTGCACGTGCTTGAATACGTTCTCGAAGCGGTTCAGGGCCTCGTCGATGATCTCGGGCGTATCGGCCATGGAAGTGTAGAGCCTCGAGCCTGCGAGCGTCACGATGCCGTTTGCCATGTAGGCTGCGCCCATGCGCTCCATGGAATCTTTTCTGACATACATCATGTCTTTGTTCTTCAACAATCCCAGTGCCGACTTGATAAAGCTTAAGGACGAGAAGTCAAAGCTCATGGCACCCGTGCATTCCAGATGTACAATGGAGCCCTGGTTGTATGCCACAAACGGCAGGGAATAACGGTCGAGCAATTCTTTCAGGCCATCGCACAGTCTGTCGCCCATCTTTCCTGCGATCTCGCATGCATTTGTTCTGGCGATCTCCTGGATGGCCGCCGTACCGGCAACGCACGATAACGGATTGGCTGCAAGCGTTCCGCCCACATATGCCCTGTGCTTTCCGGTCGCAAGGCCTGCTGCCATTAACTGCGCATATTCCTTCTTGCCGCCGACACCGCCTGCTGCCGGATAACCGCCTGCCACGATTTTTCCGAAGATCGTCAGATCCGGTACCACGTCAAAGTATTCCTGCGCTCCGCCCAGCGCCACGCGGAAGCCGGTTACCACTTCGTCAAAGATCAGCAGCGCACCGTACTTGTCGCACAGTTCGCGAACGCCCTTGTTGTAGTCACGTGCCACCGGTCTCGTTCCGCTCTCCGGTCCTACGGGCTCGATCAGAACCGCCGCGGTCCCGCCTTTAAACTTGTTGCGCTTGAGCAGTGCTTCCAACATATTTAAATCATTCGGCCTGCACTCATCCGTCATCCTATAATCCGCACCGGGAATTCCGTGGGATTCAAGCAGTCCTCTGGAACCGGGGATCTTCAGCCCGTATACCAGCTGATCGGACCAGCCGTGATAAGCGCCACCCATCTTGATGATGCGCTTTTTATCCGTCGCGATACGCGCGATACGAAGCGATGCCATGCAGGCCTCCGTACCGGAACCAAGCATACGGAACATCTCCACGTTTGGCATGTGCTTGTTAATCTCTTTGGCCATCATCAGCTCGGATTCATGCAGCAGACCCGTGACCGGTCCGCAGGTTTCCAGCAGTTCCAGCACCTTCTTGCGCACGGGCTCATAGTTGCTCCCAAGGATCGTCGGTCCGCCCGCCTGCAGGAAATCAATGTATTGATTGCCGTCCTTATCGTAAAGGTAAGCGCCCTCGGCCTTGGCCATGCACATCGGGAACGGCTTGTTGAACGCCAGGTTATGCTGCACGCCGCCCGGGATATAATTCTTCGCCTCTTCGAAAACGGCCCTGGACTCCTTGCACTTGTCGTCGTAATACTTTAAGACCTCATTCTCATAATAGTCATCCGAAACCTCCCAGATCTCCTGGCTCGTCAGTTCCTTGAGCTTCCGGTTGATCTCCTTTGGATCATCCCATCTTGAAATTCCGCAATTAGTCATTTGTAACTTCCTCCATTTCATTGTTTTGACGCGCTTCTTCCTGCGCCTTTTGATTGGTATCGAGCGTCTTTCCGAATACCACAAATCTGTCATACAGATATTCCGTTACAAAATTGAGCGCCATGTTCAGGCCCGTCACCAGATATTCGTTCCATCCGAGCGTGTCCGCCAGATAATCGCCAAGGATCGTCGTGACCGGCGTGAATACGGCATAAAACGCCGCTACTTTAAGCATCGCGACCGGCACGTTTCCGGCAGAACGGAACGTGAATTTCCGATTCAGCGTAAAGTTCCAAAGCACGGACAGGACGAGCGCGATCAGATAACAGGGCCAGTACGGCCATTTCACGAACTCATTTAAGATCGTAAAACTGATGATCTCGATCAGTCCCGCCGATATGGAAAAGAACACAAACTTGACGACTCTTAGTGACTCCTTTTTCCCGTTGTTTTCCATATCATCCCTCTTTCTGTTTGGAATATTTTTTCTTATAGATCGTCCGCATGAGCTTGCAGTCAAACGCCGAAAGCTTCGGGTTCACATTGCAGGCAAGCGTATATCGTTTTGCCGTAGCTGCCTTCGCGATCAAGAGTTTCAATGCCGAAACGTCATCCGCTGCTTCCGTCAAAATCACACAACCCACGTTTTCAACCAGCACCGCATCGCTTTTATTCAGCGCCGTAAGGATCGCATCATTTTGATTTTTCACTGCCCTGATCCTGCCGCCAAGCATCTGTGCCATGTCATCAAGCTGCGCCTTAAATCCGCCCTGCTTTGCCATATAGAGGACATCCGCCGTTGCAAACACGTCCATGTTGGTGCCGGCATTTAAAAGCTTCGGATCGATCGTCCCGGTTGCAGAAATCAGTTCGCCGTCATCGAGTTTTCCCCTGACCGCACGTCTGCAAACCGCCTCAAGCACTTCCGCCTTCCGGATCGTATCATCCCGGTCAGCACCCAGAATAACTGCTCCGTGATGTTTCATGAGAACGACTTTCGCGCCCTTTTTCAGGGCTGCCTCCACATTGGCACAAAGCTTTTTTGTGCCGGGAAGTCCGTATGCCGCAACTTCGACAGGGCCTAAGATCTCCCGTTCTTCATCCGTCATCTGCAGATCGTCCGTTCCGACAAGCCCGACCGCGGTCGCATAATCCTGATGTGTGTGGATCACAAACTGCACGTCCGGATAAGTTCTGTAGGCTGCCGCATGCACCTTCTTTTCACTCGAAGGTTTCCTGCTGCCTTCCCACGTTTCCGCGACAAAATCATAGATCGGCACATCATCGGCCCTCATATTTTCATAACCGAGTCCGCTGGGTGAGATCGCAAAGCGTTTCTCATCGATACGAACACTGATATTTCCCCAGGTTCTTGCGACCAGCTCCTTCTCCAAAAGGATCCTGCCGGTATCGGCCACCTGCTGTTTTAATTCCATCACATCCATCGCATTTCCTCCCGTTTAGACCCTTAGTCATTTAACATCTTAAAAAGCTTGGCATTGGCACCGTGCAGCTTCTGAAATACCCGGTAGTTTTTCTCATAGACCGCTCTCTTCTTCGGATTCGGTATATAAGTATTGGTCACACGGATATAGGAGCCTGCTTCTTCCAGAGAAGGGATCACTTGAAGGCCAACACCCGCGACCATGGCCGCGCCGACCGCACCGACATCCTGCGGATGCATAACGGTCTCGATTTTTCTTTCGGTAATATCGGCTAAGATCTGGCAGATCACGGTAGATAAGGCACCGCCGCCCACAAACCGGATCGTATCGGAAATGGGAACCTTCTTATCTGAACATTCCATCATCCAGCGCAGATGGAAACAGATTCCTTCCAGCACCGCGCGGATCATGTCACTCTTCCCGGTTTCCAGTTTTAAGTTAAAGAACATGCCTGCGGCATCCGGATCCTCAAACGGACACCGGTTTCCGTGCAGCCACGGAGTAAAGATCACGCCGTTTGCACCGGCATCCTTTTCCCGGACCGTTTCACTCAAATAGTCATAAAGACTGATATAGACCGATTCCTCACTCTCGGCAACCGTCTGTTTCTTTAAATATATGCCGATCTCATCAAGCGCCAGATGTTCCTTGACCCACTCAAAGCACTTTCCGGCAGTCTCCATTTCAGCAAAATAGTTGTACAATCCTTCCTTTGCGCCGACCACCGCAGCGATCATGGATACGATATCCACCACCTGATGATCCGTCAGCGTGGAAACCCATCCGGATGTCCCGCAATAAATGTGGGTTTCCCCGATCCTGGTGCAGCCGGCACCGATCCCGATCAGCGTCGCATCTCCGCCACCGCCGAATACGGCAACATCCGTATGCAGACCGAGTTCTTCCGCTGCCTGTTTGGTAAGGCATCCGACCTTATCACTGCAGGCGATCACCTTCGGGAGATGGTCGGGATTTACCCGGAACATTTTGCAAAGCGGCCTGCTCCAGCCTTCTTTTCCTTTTCTGGTATCGTAGAGAAACGTCGCATAAGCAGAATCGGCCGTCATGACAAATTCGCCGGTAGCCCTGCAGATCAGGTACTCTTTGACATCCAGCCATTTATGGATTTTTTCATAGATCTCCGGCTCTTCATCCTTTACCCAGTTATATTTCCAGATCGGGTCCTTAACGCTTGTCGGCGCAGCCGTTGTGATCCGAAGACTCTTAAGCAGTTTCCCGACGCCCAGTCCCGAGATCCTGATCCCGCGCCCGGCATGCCGGTTAAATGTTTCCTCTGCGCGGTTATCCATGTAGCTCATCGGGCGCCTTAAGGCCTTTCCCTTATCATCCACGAGCACCAGGCCCTGCATCTGCGAGCAGAAACTGATGGCCTTGATCTCTTCTTTTGCGACACCTGTTTTGGCAAGCAGCTCGTTTGTGGATTCGCACATCGCGCTCCACCATTCGTCTGCATCCTGCTCGGCACCGCCGTTTTCCAGAATATAGAGATGATAGGTTCTGTAAGCACCGTCAAGAAGCTTTACATCACCGTTATCGATCGAAAACAGGCAGGTTTTCATGCCGGTCGTGCCGACATCATATGCGATCACGTACATGATTTTACCCCCAGTGCAGCGGAAAGAAATTTCAC
>JAFYDQ010000004.1 GCA_017544705.1 Lachnospiraceae bacterium
AAGACTGAAATTTACGAGTTCGACCAGCGTCAGTTCCTTAAAGGTCAGTGCATATGTGCCGGCTCTTGAGCCGTTTGTGGGTGATGTCAGTTTTCTGGAAATGCCGGACACTACGGCCTCGATCCGGGTTTCTCCGTTTACGGTGGAAGCAAATGCGAAACTGGTCTTCTTAAGTGAGATCACGCTTGCAGAGGCGGGCGTGCAGCTTGGGAACTTTGATTATTCAAACAGCCTGCTGCAACTGGATGGCGTGAATGTGAACGGATTATCCGCGACCCTGAAAAAGGGGATCATGTGGAATACCGCAGGTGACAGGGTGAAAGTGGATATCTCCGGTACCGGGGAGCTCGATGCACACAGCAGATATTTGGGCTTGATCTATACGGGAACCGTGAATTATGACATCGGCTGGTGGATCATCAATACGGAAAAGAGCATGCGTGGTGATGTGGCATTGGGACTGTATACGACACATTCCGGCAAAATGGAATTGATCTTTGCGTTCAGTTCGCAAGACAGCGGCGGAGAAAACCGTTTCTATTATATTGATGAGAACGGAAAGTGCGGCAGGGAAAGCGGAGTATTATATTGATGCGAAACATAAGAAAAATCATTTCAAAACAGATATTGATGATCACGGTCGCGCTGACCGTATCCTGCGTGCTGCTGCCTATGGCCAAAGTTCATGCGGAGACCAAACAGGGCGAGATCACAAGAATGCAATCCCAGGGTGATCTGACGGTCATGTTCACGTTTGATTCGGAAGTGGTGGATATCACGTTTATTTCGCCATCCGGTGCCAAAGTGACGGCTTCCGATGAGAATGTAGAATATGCAGCAGGCGATCTGTGGTGCACTTACCGGATCAGGGATGCCGCAGCGGGCTCCTGGAAGGCGGAATATGATCTTGGGAGCAATTCACAGATTACCTATTCGATCATAGAGGATGATTACGGCTTATGGATCCAATACTTTAAGGCGGGAGCTGTCAGTGACGGGCGTATCCCGTTCTCGTTTGAGGCCGATTTTGCAGGGGAAACGATCCTGTATCAGTATGAGATCTATGCGGTCAGCACAAGTGATCCGGCTTCCGTAACGAAGATCGATTCCGGCAGTGCGGGATCCGGAAAAGAACAGACATCGGAAGCCTCATTAAGGGATCTTTCCAGTGATCAGTACATCTTCCGGCTTGACGTTTATTATCAGGAGGGAGATGCGGAAGTATTTGATTCGAAGAATTCGGAACCGGTCGATTATACCAATCCGGACGAGGCAAATGCGATCGAGAACTGTAAGGCGACGATCTATCCGGATGATCTCATCTGTGAACTCGACTGGTCCGAATTTGTCAGCTGGGGCTGCGAGGCTTACAGACTGACCGTATCTGCGGATCAGGAACAGATCTACAATGCAACCTTGCAAAGTGATGCAAAAGCGGAAAGCGTGGTGTTCCCCCAAGGGACGAAAGCGCTAAGCGTGAAGCTGGCGTACAAATCCTATGGGATCTGGTCGAAGGAATTAATAAAAACGATCAACCTGGAAGAAGTACAGCTGACGAATAAGACCGGCGAAGTATCCAATTCCGCGCAGGTGGAGATCGGTTACGATGTGCCGAAGAAAACGCCGCTGCATGTTATCGTGAACGGGGAAGAGGGAGACTATTCCGTTGAAGGAAACGGCGAGCTGTCCTTTGATCTGAATGAAGGGAATAACACGCTTCGTGCCGAACTTCCCTTTGACGAACTGCTGCGCTACGTGATCGATACAAACGTTTATTACGATGCCACGCCTCCGTCCATTGTCCTGTTTGATGATCTGGAAGGGAAAACATTCTATACCGATACCGTATCGATACTCGGAAAAGTCACGGGAGCGAAGATCCTCAGGATCCTGGGGGAAGAGATCACGCTTGCAGACGACGGGTCTTTCTCTTATGAAGCAAAGCTTGCGGGTGGAGAAAATATCATTGAGATCGAAGCGGAGGATGCAAACGGCAACAAAGCGATGCGAGCCCTGACATTATACAGGGGCGGCGCTTCCCTAAACGATCCGGCGGGTCTGACCGGATGGATGCGGTATCTGCCGCTCTTTGCGGCACTCTTTGTCAGCCTCCTGATCATCCTTCTGTCGCTGATCTTTATGCGAAAGAAGGAGCGTGCCGAAAAGAAAGGATTCGGAGGGAAGCTTGTCATTTGGGATATTCTGGTCGCATCGGCGGGCGCGGTCTGCTTCGGACAGTTCATGGCAAGGTATGCGCAGACCCATTCCGTTCACTTCCTGGAAATGGCGGAAAAATCCGCATCAGAGGCAGTTGGTATCATCAAGATGGAGCGGATCTTCGGGATCGCGACATTGGCCTGCATCGTGGTGCTGATCATCAGCATCGTTGTAACCGTCATTGTCATGAAGCGGAAAAAAGTTGATGAATAAAAATCGTATGCTATAATACAAGAAGTACATTTTTTGTACGAAACCACAAGAAGAAAGAAGGTATTTCTATGAACAGATCTGTTGTCAGCACAATCAGTAAGTGGCTTTGCGTGGCATTTGTTGCCATCTCGGTTCTCCTCCTGTTATCGGGTTCCATTACGATCGAAGACAAGAGCGACCGGAAAGCCTTTACAAAGAGCATGAAAAACGACTTGAAGGATCTCAATTCTAAAGAAACCAACAAACAGATCAAGGAATGGCAGAAAAGAGCCGATGATGAAGACATTGATTTTGATTTCAGAAAGTTCTTCGACCGTGTCGAAAAGACCATGAAAATGATTTCCGACGGTACCGTTTCTCCGTTTGAACTCGGAACAACCGGCCCTTCGATGATCGCAATGATCAACAGCGTTGTGAACAATGAAGATCTGGAGGATCTGTATGTTCCCGACGAGGATGATATTGAAGAACTGGAAAACTATAAAGGCGTTATGGTTTACGGGATCATCTTATTCTACCTGACGCTGGTTGTCGGCATCGTTGTGATCATTCTGCATATTGTCAATAATAAATTACCCGGCTTCTCTTTTGCCGTCGTGGAACTGATCATGCTGATCTCTCTTTCCGTTATGGCAAAAGGAGATTTCCTGATGGAAAGCATGGATGATAACGATCTCGTTCTGACCGGTGCTCCTGTCTGGGCCTTTATCCTGGCACTCTTGAATGTCGGTTTATGGCTGTTCAAGGATAAACTTCTGGATCTGATCTTCGGGCCGGAAGTAAATACCGCTGCAACGATCACCTGCCCTTCCTGCGGAAAGGCACTGCGTCCGGGCGTAGCTTTCTGTACCAACTGCGGTGAGAAGTTTGCACCCGCTCCGGCTGCACCCGCACCTGCTCCGGCCGCACCGGCCAAAGTTGTCTGCACCAATTGCGGTGCCGAAATCGTCGGCGATAGTGACTTCTGTACGCAGTGCGGAACCAAGGTTGTCAGATAAGATCGAGAGGTATCTGTATGGCATTAGTGGATAATATTAACAAGGGACTTGCCACGATCAACGTGAAGACCTCTACTTTGATGGAGGCTTCTAAATACAAGACGCAGATCACGAACAGGGAGAATGAGATTCATTCCCTGAAGCAGTATATCGGGGAAATGGTGTACTTAAACCGTTCCGCATTTACGTTGGATATGGTGCGTCAGCAGATCTCCGAGATCGAAGCGAAATATGCCGCGATCGAAGAGCTGAAGAAACAGCTTGCCGAGTTGGAAGAAGCGGAAAAGAGTATTCTCGGCAGCGAAGCTTCTGACAATACACCCAAGATCTTCTGCCCGTCCTGCGGTACCCCGAACGAAGTCGGCAGCAAGTTCTGTGAGAAATGCGGGAATAAGCTGGAATAATCTTTCAGAAAACCCTTTACAATCAGCCTTAAAGACGTTATGATGGAACCACATCGGTATAATATGTAAACCAATTGGCTGATCTGATTGGTATTGTTTAGGAAAGGGGATAGGTTATGAGCTTAGCATTTGTCGTGATTCTGTTTATCATTCTGGCAGTGGACTTTTTGATCGCTTTGTTCGGCAATGTATGTCCGCATGCGGAAGGGAAAGACAGAGAAAAGATCTTAAGACTCCTGCAGCGTTATGCAGTAATCTTCGGCGGATACGCGGCTGTCGGCCTGATCGCATACTTCTGCGGAAAGTGGTATCCGAGCATGGAGTATATCGGCGGTCTTCTGCTGGATCCGATCTTCCGTTACGCGATCAGTCTTCTGGATCGTCTGAAAACGTTAATGATCAGACCCAAGAGAGAAGAATGCAAAATGGAGAAGGCTGAAAGGCCCGAGGAGAAGGCTGTGGAAGCTCCCGTGAAGACGGAAGAGAAACCAAGCGTGAAAAGGGTTGTACCGACCAAGGCAGCGCCTGTGAAGAAAGCAGATCCGATCATGATCGAGATCGAGCCCGCAGTAAAAGCACCGGCTGAAAAGCCCAAAGCAAAGCCTCGCGCACGTAAAGCTACAAAAGCATGAGTTTTAGTTCGATATCGTTTTTGATTTTTATGGTGGCAGTATTCATGATCTATTGGATACTGCCACATCAATACAGATGGGTAGCATTGCTTGCAGCCAACGTGATCTTTTATGCAAGCTTTGATGCCCGTTTTCTGTTGCTGATCCTGTTGCTGACAACCGTATCGTTCTTTTGTGCTCCCCTGTTTGAACAGAAGAAAAAGGCGGCAAAGCCGCTGTTTATATGTGCGGTCCTTTTGATCGTGGCCGTGCTTGCGGTGTTTAAGTATACCTCCTTTGCACTGGACAGTATTTCCAAGATTACGGCATATTTTGCGATCCCGTTTACGACACCGGCATTAAAGCTGCTGCAGCCCATCGGCATTTCCTTTTTCTCCTTCCAGATGATCGGTTATCTTTCGGACGTGTATACGGGAAAGTGTAAGGCTTACAGGCACTTTGGAAAATTTGCGGTCTTTACCTCGTTTTTTGCCACGATCACGTCGGGCCCGATCGAGCGTGCCGGTCATTTCCTGCCGCAGCTTGATGAGGAACGTTCCTTTGACTATGAGAAAACGGTATACGGGGCTGCCATACTTTTAACCGGCCTTGTCAAAAAGGTCGTGATCGCGGATACGGTCGCAAAATATGTGGACAGTGTTTACAACAATCTGCGATCCTGTTCCGGTGCGTCCGTGCTGTTTGCGACACTTCTGTTCGCCCTGCAGATCTATTGCGACTTCTCGGGATATTCCGATATGGCAGTCGGTCTTGGAAAGCTTCTCGGGTTTGATCTGATCATCAATTTCAGACAACCGTATTTTGCAAGATCCATCCGGGAATTCTGGGCGTCCTGGCATATTTCTTTATCAACGTGGCTTAGGGACTATGTCTATATTCCGCTTGGCGGAAACCGCAAGGGAAGTGCCAGAAGAAATCTGAATCTGATCCTGACGTTCCTTTTAAGCGGTCTGTGGCACGGCGCCAACTGGACGTACGTCTTATGGGGACTGATCCATGGCCTGGCGCAGGTGATCGAGAATACGATCAGGCCTAAGAAGAAAGAAGATGCACCGGAGAAATCCGGCGTGCAGGTCCTGCAATGGCTGATCACGTTCGTGATTGTATGCCTTGCCTGGATCTTCTTCAGGGCGAATTCCGTTTCGGATGCGTTCTATGCCCTGACACACCTTGTGATGCGCGGCAGTTTCATGCAGACCTTAGCGGATCTGGGACTGACGGTCCGGGCAGCGCTTAAGGTCCTTCTGATGGCAGCAGGACTCTTTGCCTATGATCTTTTCAGCCGGAAATACGATCTGATCCGGTTGCTTCACCAACAGAAGCTGCCCTTGCGATGGGTGATATATACGGTCTTTGCCGTCATGGTGATCATCTTAAAGATCCATAACGGCGCGGACGCGAGCTTTATATACTTTCAGTTTTGATTGCTTATGAAAAAATTTCTGCTCAAACTTCTTGTTTTCACACTGATCCTGACGGCGGTCTTTGCACCGGTCAATATCTTCATTG
>JAFYDQ010000033.1 GCA_017544705.1 Lachnospiraceae bacterium
AGGGCACCTTAAGTGTCGGCGGAACGGATATTCTGCCGCAACTGATGAGAAAACCGGCGTTTTTCTTTATGAGTGCCGTATTGTCTCTTGTCTTTACATTCGCCGGATCCGGATCAGGCGTGATGATCTGTACCAATACGATCCTGCTCCTTGCAGTCGCGTTTCTCTCATACGGGATCGTTCGAAGGATCAGCTCGCGTATCTGCAGCCTGTTCGTATTTGCACTGACGCTCTTTATGCCGTCGAACGGCTTTGCGGTATACAATTATGATGCACAGATCCTGTTTGCGCTGGTATTGTTTCTGGCACTGTTTTTCGCAGTGATCCCGATGACCAGAAAGAAATCGGCATCTTCCGTTGTCTTTTCGATCCTGTCCGGGATCTTTTTCGGGATCGCGCTTTGCATGGAACCGGTCTGCATCCTGATCCTTCTGATCGTCATGCTGCTTGGGCGGATCGGGCATTTATCAATACAAATGTCAGCACTGATCATTACCGTTGCGATCGTAGTATTCTGGGGAATGCTGTTCATCATGAGTGCAACGATGGAGGTTTCCGTCGTCGACCTGCTCAAAAGCTTTGGACAGCGATTCAATCCGTTCATGACGGAAGCCGGCAGTTCCGTTTCCTTTTCCGATATGTTTGCGGGATTTAACGATAAGATCGATGCACAGCAGCGTTCGATCACGGATAACTATTATTTTCTGTTCCGTGCCGACGGTTCTTCCTATTCTTCGGTACAGATCGCATGGATGCAGCTTGGAAGCCAGATCCTGTACATGTTCCTGCTGATCCTCTCGATCGCCTGCGCTTTCTACATGATCCGTTCCGGGAATCCGCGGATCCTGCCGATCTTAAGTGCATTACTGGCCGGATTCTTTACGATCCTGTTAAGTTCGGGAAATGAATACAATTCACAGTACTTTTTGCTGCTGATCCTCATGACGGCGGCTGTCAGCCTGCAATATATGTATGAAAACCATCATGCGCTTGCGGATGAAAACCTGCATAAGATGCTCGGTGATGAAGAAGAGGAAGAAGTGGTTGCTGAACCCGAGGAGACCGAAGAAGAGAAGGCAGCGTTCTTAGCCCGCGCACAGGCCTTGGTATTCGTGGGGATGAACGAAGAGTATTACAAACAGATCAAACTGGCCGAGTCGCGCCAGCTCAAAGCGGCGATCGAGGAAAGGGAGTCGCACGTACTGCACCCGAAGAAACCTGTGCAGGAAGAAGAAAAGAATGCAGAGGAGACGGAAAAGGCGCCTGCAAAAGAAATCGAATATCTTGAGAATCCGCTTCCCGTACCGAAAAAGCACGAGCATAAGGAACTGGATTTTGACAGGGTTATGGCGGGCTCAGCCGACACGGATGAAGACTTTGATGTGGCCGGTGCCGATGATGATTTTGACTTCAATGATGATTTTGATATCTGAGAACATGGGTGTTGCAAATTCTTGGAATGTTCTATATAATACCAAAGTATGAAACGCTTCCGTGGCTCAGTTGGTAGAGCAACGCATTCGTAATGCGTAGGTCGCCGGTTCGAGTCCGGCCGGGAGCTGTTTTTGTATTTATAGAGGAGATTGACATGGCACAGTTGTGGGGCGGCCGTTTCACAAAGCAAACGGACGATCTGGTTTATCAGTTTAATGCTTCCATTTCTTTCGATAAGCGGTTCCTGAAACAGGACATTACCGGAAGTATTGCGCATGTCACAATGCTCTCCGACGTCGGGATCATTACGGAAGATGAGAAAAACAAGATCATTGACGGGTTAAACGGTATCCTGGAAGATACGCTTAACGGGAAACTGGTCATCACGGAAACCTATGAAGATATTCACAGTTTTGTGGAAGCAAATCTGATCGAACGGATCGGTGATGTGGGAAAGAAACTGCATACCGGCCGCAGCAGGAACGATCAGGTTGCTCTGGATATGAAGCTTTATGTGCGGGATGCGCTAAGTGAAGTTCAGGATCGTTTAAAAGCCCTGCTGCATACGCTGGATGATATGATGCATGATCACCTGCAGACCTATATGCCCGGATTCACACATCTGCAGAAGGCCCAGCCGATCACACTCGCACATCATCTGGGTGCATATTTTGAGATGTTCAAGCGTGATTACACACGGCTTGATGATGTATATGAACGGATGAATTACTGCCCCTTGGGTGCCGGTGCGCTGGCAGGCACCACTTATCCGCTTGACCGGGATGAGACTGCAAGGCTGCTTGATTTTTACGGTCCGACCCTGAACAGTATCGATTCGGTGTCTGACCGGGATTATCTGATCGAATTCTTAAGCGCACTCAGTATGATCATGATGCATCTTTCCAGATTCTGTGAGGAGATCATCCTGTGGAATTCCAATGAATACGCCTTTATTGAGATCGACGATACGTATTCGACAGGATCCTCGATCATGCCGCAGAAGAAGAATCCGGATATCGCGGAACTGACAAGGGGAAAATGCGGAAGGGTCTATGCCGCATTACATGCGCTGCTTGTTACAATGAAAGGGCTGCCGCTTGCATATAATAAAGATATGCAGGAAGACAAAGAACTTTCCTTTGATGCGATCGACACGGTCACGGATTGCTTACAGCTCTTTAACGGAATGCTGAAGACCATAACATTCCATAAAGACGTCATGGCGGCGTCCGCAATGAACGGGTTTACAAATGCAACGGATGCGGCGGATTATCTCGTAGGACGCGGAATCCCGTTTCGTGATGCACATGCCCTGATCGGCAGATTGGTGTTATACTGTATTGAAGTTCATAAAAACATCGAGCAGCTGACTTTGGATGAATTGCAAAAGATCTCCCCTGCATTCGCCGATGATATATATGAGGCCGTCAGCCTGAAAACATGTGTTGAAAAGCGTTTAACCGTCGGCGCGCCGGGCGAGGAAGCCATGCGCGAAGTATTGAAGATCAATAAAGCATTTTTAGATATGATAGAGGAGGAAAAAGAAGATGAGTGAGAAATTAAGAGTCGGGATCCTTGGCGGAACCGGCATGGTGGGACAGCGGTTTATCAGCCTGCTCGAAAACCATCCCTGGTTTGAGGTGGTATGCGTTGCCGCATCCGCAAGGAGTGCCGGAAAGACATATGAAGAAGCGGTTGGCGGCAGATGGAAGATGACGACCCCGATGCCCGAAAAAGTCAAAAACATGATTGTCATGAACGTCAGCGACATTGAAGCGGTTTCTTCCAAAGTGGATTTTGTTTTTTCAGCCGTTGACATGACCAAAGAAGAGATCCGTAAGATCGAGGAAGATTACGCAAGGGCTGAGATTCCCGTTGTCAGCAATAATTCCGCACACAGATGGACGGAGGATGTGCCGATGATCGTGCCGGAACTGAATCCGGAGCATGCCAAGATCATTGAAGCACAGAAGAAGCGCCTTGGCACTAAGAGAGGGTTTGTTGCGGTCAAACCGAACTGCTCGATCCAAAGCTATGCGCCGCTGCTTTTCGCATGGAAGGAATTTGAGCCGGAAGAACTGATCGTGTCAACTTATCAGGCGATCTCCGGCGCCGGCAAGACCTTTAAGGACTGGCCGGAAATGGAAGGAAATGTGATCCCTTATATCGGCGGCGAAGAGGAAAAGAGTGAACTGGAGCCTTTAAAGATCCTCGGCCATATCGAAGGCAATAAGATCGTGAAGGCAGAACTGCCCAGAATTTCCGCGCAGTGCATCCGCATTCCGGTGCTGAACGGCCATACCGCATCGGTATACATCCGTTTCAAAAAGAAACCGTCCAAGGAAGAACTGATCGACCGCATGGTGAAGTTCTCCGGTGTTCCGCAGGAACTGAACCTGCCGAGTGCACCGAAGCAGTTCATCCGCTATATGGAAGAAGAGAACCGCCCGCAGGTTGCTCTGGATGTGGATTACGAGAACGGCATGGGAGTTTCGATCGGCCGCCTCAGAGAAGATTCGATTTACGATTATAAGTTTGTCGGCCTATCGCATAACACGATCCGCGGCGCGGCAGGCGGAGCCGTCTTATGTGCAGAATTATTAAAGGCTAAAGGATATATTTAAGGATGGAAGATCTTAAGTAC
>JAFYDQ010000034.1 GCA_017544705.1 Lachnospiraceae bacterium
GCCAAGGGTTTGCTTACAGCTTCCTTCAGATTCCACCTCACGATGGACACCCTTGCTGTTCAGCTATGTACTTCGTCGTTGCCTACGCGTACTCGGGACTTTCACCCGTTAGAGCGCGCCCATGGCGCGCAAACCAAAAACAGCCGGGATGATCCCGGCTGTTTCATACTCTTAGGTTAAGCCTAAACTTAGAATAAAGATACCTGACCGGCATTGCTACCGTTGATCACATAGTAAACAGCGTTGTCTTCCGGCTTGTAGTATAACTGTACAGTCTTAATGTCAGCAACCTTGCTTGCCTTTTTAACTTTCTTTACAACTGCGTCTAATGTGAGTTCTGCGCCGTAGCCCTGGATCACGAATTGAACCTTCACGTCCTTCTTAGCTGCAGGAGCTGCCTTCTTTGCAGGAGCCTTCTTAGCTGTTGTAGCTTTCTTTGCAGGAGCCGCCTTCTTAGCCGGAGCTGCCTTCTTAGCCGGAGCCGCCTTCTTAGCCGGAGCCTTCTTAGCAGGAGCTTTCTTAGCGGGAGCTGCCTTCTTTGCAGGTTCTGCTTTCTTTACAGCCGGAGCTGCAGGTGCTGCTGCTGCAACGACATCTTTCTTAACTTCTGTTGTTGCTGCTGCAACTGTTGCTACAGGTTTCTTTGCTACAGGTTTTGTTGCTGCGGGTTTCTTAGCAGCAGGTTTCTTTGTTGTTGCCATAATCAATTCTCCTCCGTTCATAAAAAAACTTATATGAATAATTTAGAATTACAACGTTCTAACATACTATAACACACTTCTTTTCATACTTCTAGGATAAATATTTACAAATTTTCAACAATTTACATGGTTTCCATAGTATAAATTGAATACTTATTCAGGTATCAAAAACAGATCTCAATCGCAAAACATTGCAACTGAAAATGCTGTTTGACGAAGGATTTTTTCTGCCATAGAATACAAGAAAAGATTATAGGAAACGATGATGGAAAACCGGATACAGATCATGATCAAAAAAACATTTGTCATAGTGGCTGTATATACTTTGTCTTTATTTCTCTTATCATGCGGCGGGCAAAACGAGCGTGCAAAGGATATCCCGACGCAAGCGGAGGCGCTGGAAACTGCTACCCATGATATGGGAATTATCGGCGCGAAGGTACTGGCAGCCGAAGATGTCAGGGCAAAGGGCAGTGAGTACTATGGTATTGATGCTGTTTACACCATGTCCTGCGACCGTATAGACGAGTTCACACTGCTGCGTTCCTGGACGTATGATACGCTGTTTTGGGGTGGTTATTCCTACAACTGGATCACCGATTACAGCGACGTGGTCATGGAGGACTATCTGAAAGATCATGCGCTTCCGGATGGCATCTTCTATTCCGAAGGTCCGTACGCAAGATCCAATTACGGCGCACAACGCTTCTTCAGCAAAAGCGGCAAACAGATCTGGTTCGAATTTTCTTCCGATGAAGAATTTGAATCGTATCTTGATAAACTACAACCGTGGCTTGATGAATGGCTTTCTTTTGAGCGGTCATATCTGACAGACGGAAGCGACCCGCAGATTCAGGTGATCGCATACAGGCCGCAGGATGATACCATGAATTACAGTATTCAAATTTACAGATCGTTCGGTTATAAAAAAGATTCGTTTCATTCACTGGGCGAAGACGGCGAAACGTACACCTGGGATTCGTTCAAAAAAGCAATGTCTGCCGGATACAACGCACAAAAGAAACTGAAGATGAAGCAAAAATGAACCACTAACCCCGTCCCCAATGGTTCACTTTTCCACGACACGCCGCTCAAATACCGGAATCACACTTAACGGCGCAGGAGCCGTGACCGTCATGCCTCCCTCATATTCTTCTCCGGTGGTCGTATTTCTCCACCGTGCACCGGCCGGAAGATATACCTCTCTTGACGCAATGCCCGGTGAAAATACCGGTGCCACCAGAAAACGGTTGCCGTACATATATGCATCCTCCATCTCCCAGGCTCTTACATCGTCCGGAAATTCATAAAAGAGTGTCCGCATGATCGGCGTTCCCTTTTCATGTGCTTCCTTCATCAGCGATCTTGTATAATCCCGCATGGATTCCCTGATCTCAATATATTTTCTACAAATTTTATATGCTTCCTCTCCGTAACTCCATACTTCGTTTGCGGCACCGGAAAGACATGTCGCACCACCCGTTGTTCCGACCTGCGGCTGTCTCGGTTCCCTGTCTCCGTGCAGTCTCATGACCGAACAATAGGTTCCCCATTCAAACCATCTGACAAACAGTTCCCGAAAAGCCGGATCATCCGGGTTCCCGCCATGAAATCCGCCAATGTCCGTCGTCCACCAGGGGATCCCGGCAAGCCCCATGTTCAATCCTGCTGCCAGTTGATCACGCATGCTCGTGAAGCTTGAAGCGATATCCCCGGACCACACGAGTGCGCCGTATTTCTGACTGCCTGCCCAGGCGCATCTTAAGAGGTTGACGATCTGCTCCTGTCCTGATTGTTCCATACCCTCATAAAATGCCCTTGCATAATCAACGGGATATATGTTGCCGATCTGCAGATCACTCCCCAAATGATAGCGGTAATTGTCAAAATCATACGCCGAGTATTCCGGCTCTGCTTCATCAAGCCAGAAGATCCGAACGCCCTTGTCATAATAATTCTTTTTCACGGTGTCCCAGAGATACTGCCTGGCTTCCGGATTGGTCACATCCAGATGGATCGTTGCCCCCTGAAAATTCAGCCCGACACGAAAGCCCCGCTCGGTACGGATGAGAAGTCCCTTCTCCAGCATCTCATCAAAATGTTCGCTTTCTCTGTCAACGGTCGGCCAGATGGATACCATCAGTTTGATCCCCATCGCATCCAGCTCTTTGATCATTGCCTCAGGGTCCGGCCAATACACAGGATCAAATTTCCACTCCCCCTGTTTGGGCCAGTGGAAAAAATCCACTACGATCACATCTAACGGAATCCCGCGCGTATGATATTCTTCGGCAACGGTAAGCAGCTCTTCCTGCGTCTGATAACGCAGCTTGCACTGCCAGAAACCGAGCCCGTACTCCGGCATCATCGGCACGGTTCCGGTCACCTTCGCATAAGCTTCCACGATCTCAGACGGGGAATCTCCAACAACAAACCAGTAATCCATCACTCTGGTGCTGTATGATTCGAAAGAAGTGATGTTTTTACCGAACACACATCTGCCGATCGCCGGATTATTCCAAAGGATTCCGTAACCAAGAGAAGATACGGCAAACGGAACGCTCGCCTGCGAATTCCTGTGTGCCAGTTCCAGATCCGTACCTTTTAAATTCAGGTACTTCTGTTGGTACTGCCCCATGCCGTAAATCTTTTCATTCGGATCAAGCGACTCAAACCGTACGCTCAGGTGATAATCGCCTCCAGGGATCGGTTTGAATTCCCGGCCCTCCACTTCGATCGCGGAGCACTTCGGGTCCGTGATATCCCTGCGATTTCTCCAGTATTCTTCAAGCAGCATTTTACCATTCTCATGGTATATCCTGATCTTTCCGCCATCCGAAAGTTTCACGGTCATCTTTCCGTTTGTCAGAATCGCCCCGTCCGCGGTTTTTTCGATCACTGCTTTTGCATCCTGCGGAATAGAAAGTGCCCAGTTTTCATCCGGCATCTTTGCACATTTTGTCGCGCGCACGCGCACGGCGTTTTCACCCCACGCTTCGATCAGGAGCGTTTCGGAATCATATTGATAGATCAGCTTCTGTGCTTCAATCCTAATCATAATTTTACTTCTCCCATGCTCTCATGGAGCCATACACGCATCTCGTTTTCTCCTCTGTTTGCCCAAGCATAATAGGGGATCATTTTAATGTGCTGCGCTTTCTTCGTGAATCTTTTGGCACTCTCATAAAGCGGACCGTCATCGTCGTAAGCCATGATCCTAAATCCCTGCATGCTGATCACACCGACGCCTTCCAAAAGGTCTGCTCTCCATTCGTAATCTGCTTTTGCTTCCTCAGGCAAAATCAAACCGTGCAGATTTTCTCCGTTATCCACGGACTCTGCACAATAGACAAACGGTCCTCTGGCGATCGCAACCTTTCCGACGTCTTCTGAAACGTTTGGATTGGCATACCATCTCTTGACCTCCAGATCCAGATGCAGATTCACCCTGTGCTCTCCGATGCTGATCCTTATTTCAAGATAGCCGTTGATGATATCCGCTGAAGTCTGTCTTCCGTCTACCGAACACTTATATCCGTCTGCCCAGGAGGGTATGCGGATCTTTAAGGGCAGCTCATCCGTTCCGGTATGATCAACCGTGAACATGATTTCCCCGTCTTTCGGATAATCGCAGCTTTGTGTGATTTGGATCGTATGTCCGCGATATGTACACTCCATCGTTGAACGGATAAACAGATTTATGAGAATCTCATCTTCTTTGACCGTGTAGATATAGCGGTCCAGGGATGCAAGGAGCCTGGCAAGATTCGGCGGACAGCAGGCGCAGCCAAGCCACTGCGGACGGACAGGTTTCACATGGCTTTTTCCGGGATCCAGCTCGGACTTTTTCGGAACAACTTCGAGCGGATTGACATAGAAAAAGTGTTTTCCATCAAGCGCCATGCCTGATAATACCGTATTGTACAGCGCACGTTCCATCACATCCGCGTATTCTGCCTTCGATTCCAAAGACAGCATCTGCCTTGCGAAAAAGATCAAGCCGATGGATGCACAGGTCTCGCAATACATCGTATCATTCGGGAGGTCGTAATCCAGCGTAAAGGCCTCTCCGATCACCGTGGATCCGATCCCGCCCGTGATATACATCCTCTTCTCCGTGATGTTTTTCCAGATCTTCCTGCAGGTTTCTGCAAGCTTTGCATCATGGGTCGTTTTCGCGAGATCTGCAAGCGCGGTACACATATACACGAGCCTGACCGCATGCCCTTCCGCGGAATCCTGCAATTCCACCGGAAGATGCATCTGATAATACTTCATCGGGAATTTATGAATGCCGTCGATCACCGGTTTTCCCTGATCGTCAGCGGTCTGTTTTTCAAAGAAGTGCGGATCTTTTCCTCTCTCCCTTAAGAAAAAGCCGGCCGTATTAAGATACGTCTTTTCCCCGGTCAGATGATACAGCCGCATGAGGCCGGTCTCGATCTCTTCATGACCGTCGACACCGCGGATCTGTCCCGCATTTTTACCGAAGGTTTTGCAGATATGATCAGCAAGCTTCCTTGCAGTAGAAAGCGCTTTCTCACTCCCCGTGATCTCATGATATGCGACTGCCGCCTCAATAAAGTGTCCACTGCAGTACAACTCATGACTTTCACCAAGACGTTTATATTTGCGGTCCGGTTCCATGATCGAAAAATACGTGTTCAGGTATCCGTCCTCTTCCTGGGCCGAGGCGATCAGGTCGATCACTTCGTCGGCCGTCTTTTTCAGTTTGTCATCCCATGCGTAGGAAAGTGTATAGGCTGCCGCCTCAAGCCATTTATAGACGTCGCTGTCCTGAAAGACCCATCCGTAATGTTTTCCCTTCGTTATTCCGGCTGCGATCTTAAAGTTCTCGATCGCGTGGCTTTTTTCATTCGGAATGGATGCGTCGTCACGCTCTTTTTCGATATTGATCGAAATCGCATCATTTAGGACCGCCCACTGATACGGAATCATCTCCTGTTTGACCAGATTTCGGTATCTGTTCCAGAAATCATCGGATATCCTGACTTTATAATTCATTCCGGTTCCTCTCTTCTATTACCTTTCTGTTTTCGAAAAAAGGGCAGAGAAAGATCTCTGCCCCTTTGATCATGCTAACGATCACTGACCGATGATCGAATCGATCGTTGCCTGTGCTTCTGCTGCCGCATCTGCCGGCTCGCTCTCTCCCGTGATGACTTTATTGAATGCAAGGGAGATCGCATCAGAGATATCCGGCCACTCAGGCAGAGGGCCTCTGGCATTTGCGTACTGCATCTCATCCACAAATACCTGGTATACCGGATCGCCGGAGAACTGATCCTTTGCGATCGTGGAATCAGAGGAAATGTATCCCATGTGATCCATCATGTATAAGCAGGTATCTTTTTCCGTTGCATACTGCAGGAATGCGATCGCAGCTTCCTCATTGCCGCCTGCGATGACTGCATAGTTCTCGCCGCCAAGGCCGGATGCCTGTTGCTTATCCTGCGGAATGGGTGCAACGTTCCACTTCAGATCGGGCACTTCGGATCTCATGGTAGGGATCTGCCATGTACCGTTGATCATCATGGCAAGGTTGCCGGAAATGAACTGGTTCATGGTATCGCCCTGCGTCCAGTTGATCGCTTCCTTCGGGAATGCGCCTGATTCCACTAAACTCTTTTCGAATTCCAGAGCCTTGATACCGCCTTCGGAATTGATCTCATAGGATGTCTGACCCGTGGACCATACCCAGGGAAGGAAATTGAAGGTACCTTCTTCGTTCTGCAGTGCACAGTGTGCAAAGCCGTATACGTTGTTCTTGGTTGTCTTTTTCGCTACATCGAGCAGTTCGTCCCATGTTGTAGGAACTTCGCAGCCTGCTTCCGCAAGCATGTCTTCGTTATAGAACAGTACCAGATCGTTGCTGCCGAACGGAACGCCGTATAATCTGCCGTCCAGTGTGCACGAATTAACCGGTCCCGGATAGTAGGTGCTGACATCAAATCTGTCCGTGATGTCTGCGAAGATTCCCATTGCCGCATAAGATGCATGATCCGGGTTGTCCAGGATCACGATGTCGGGAAGTTCCCCTGCACTTGCGCCGACGGAAAGCTGTTTCTTAAAATCAGCAAACGGCACATACTTGGCTTCGACTTTGATCTGATCCTGCTTAGTGTTGAATTCCTGGATGATGTGGCCAAGCGCTTCCTGATGGCCTGCCGTCTCCCAGTAATACCAGATCGTAACGTCCCCTGAAGCATCATCCGATGCCGCTACGGGTTCTGCTGCCGGCGCATCTGCTGCCGGTGCTTCCGCTTCCTGTTTGGGCTGATCCGCTGCCGGTACGGCTGCATTTTCTACCGTTGCGCTTCCGCCGCATCCCATAAGAACGGATGAAAGCAAGATCGTGCTGACCAGTGTTGCAAATATCCTCTTTCTCATAAATACCTCCTTAACCAATGAAGAGTGATGTTTTTTACGAGTACATTATCCGGCGGAAGCACCCGATGGAAAACTCAAGAAAACTAAAAAAGGAAGAATAATCTAATCTGATTTGCATTTATACGGAATCCGGATGAGGATCCTCGTTCCCTTCGGCTGCGCTTTTTCCACGCGAAGCTTTCCGTTCTTTCCATAATACATTTCAAGACGTGTTGCCGCGTTACGCATGCCAATCCCGTATTTGGCTCCGGTTTCCTCATGCATGCCGCGATTGATCTGATCGATCAGTTCCTCAGGCATTCCCTGTCCGTTGTCTTCAATGCAGATCTCAATCTCGTCCTCATTCTTTTCGACACGGAATTCCAGTTTTGCATCTTCCTGCTCTTTTTCAAACCCGTGCACGATCGCATTTTCCACAAACGGTTGGAGCAGCAGTTTGTGTATCTGCGCCTCCTGGACATCGGGCGCTACATAGATGGAACAGGAAAACTGATTCTTCATTCTGTATTGCTGCAGGTAAACATACTTTTTGATCCATTCGACTTCTTCACGGATACTGACTTCTGCGTTGCTGTTCACGATCGCATACCGAAGGATGGTCGCCAGCGAACTGATCGCATTGCTGATGTCATACTCATCCTTATCGATCGCCATCCAGTTGATCGTATCCAGTGTATTATAGAGGAAATGCGGATTGATCTGCGCCTCCAGTGCCACGATCTGTGCCTCCTGCTGCCGTTTGATCGCCGCGTTCAGTTTTTCCAGTGTATCGTTAAAACCGTCCGCGATACTCTCGATCTCAAGCGGCATATCCGCATCCTTGCTGATCCGTACGGAAAGATCACCGCCCTGCGTCTGCTGCATTCCCTCAACGATATGTGAAACAGACGTGATCAGGTTTTTCGACATGCTGGTGGATATAAAGATCACACCGGCCAAAATCGCAAGTCCGAGGACCAGGATCAGGAACAGCTGCCGGACCTGGGAAGCAATGAGGCTGCTCATATCGGTAGTGTTCACGATATCCCAGCCGAGCGTTTCATCATGAAACACATACATTCCAAATCCGGAGGATGCCGTATCCGCATTTTTCTTATAGAACATTTCGTAATCCTTCGTTCTTTCGTTCTCATCCCGGCTCATATCCGTAACGGTTTGTCCGATCAGATCCGTTCCCTCGCCGAAAGAGATCACACGCCCTGCGGCATCAACGATAAAATTAAAGACTTTGCCGTCCTGCACAAAGCTGTTGCAGACGCTCTGCAGCAATTCCTCGTCAATGCTTATGATGGCGATCCCGCATTCTTTTTCCAAATCCTTGTAATCGATGATCCTGTGCGCCATATGCAGGAGATAATAATCCTTATTGGCAAAGTTGGTCCCGAATTCACTCGGATATACATGGGTATCATAGTCTCCTATCACATCCTTGTATAAGCCGTCCGTTCCGAGGCTGAACCGCTCCATCCAGGAGCTCTTGTAGGTTGCCGGCGTCATCTGCTCATACGTCACGACCTCTCCTTTCGGCGTGATGACAGAGATCGCACGGATATAATCCTTGGAATACAAAAGCGCGCTGAACATACGCCGCATCTGATTGATCGTCACCGCTTCGTCGATTCCCTGATCGAGAGAATCGATCCACTTGATCATGCCGTCATCCGTATAGATCTGATAGAGCAGATCCTCATAGGATTCCAGGCAGATGCGCAGGTTATGGTCCAGCTGGCCTAAGTTACTCGTGGTCATGATCTTCATGTTTTCCCGAAGGGCCCTGGAAATATTTGCATACGAAAAGATCTCGATGATGAGCACCGGCAGAATGGACGTAATGATAAAAATACTGATCAATCTCTTCTTCAGACTTGTTTTCTTCATACGATTTTCCTTAAATGCAAACGATCAGGGGAAACACAGATCCCCTGATCATAATCATATTACGCTATCCGTTTGCTTTCAATATAAAGACTATCCTTTTACCGCTCCGCTCGTCATTCCGCTGATGATGTATTTCTGCATGAAGATGAAGATCAGCGTTACGGGAATGATCGCAACGATCGCAAAAGCGGTCAGATAGCTCCATTTCGTGCCGTACTGGCCCATGAAGTTGAAGATCCCGGCGGTGATGGGGCGTTTTTCCTGATCCAGTATGAAGGTCATACCGTATGCAAGATCGCCCCATGCATAAAGGAAGGAAAAGATTGCGCATACGATCACGCCGGGCTTTGCAACGGGGATCAGGATCCTTAAGAATGCGGAGAATCTTGTGCACCCGTCAATATAGGCTGCCTCTTCCAGTTCTTTGGGGATCGAGGCAAAATAGTTCTTTAAGATCAGTACCGAGAACGGGATCCCGATGGTCGCATCCGCAAGGATGGCAGC
>JAFYDQ010000035.1 GCA_017544705.1 Lachnospiraceae bacterium
GGATCTGCTTACCAAAGAGGATAAGGAAGTGCTCAAAGAGGCATTAAAGGATCCGGCCCTCAAGGAGGCGCTTTCTTCAAAACTCACTGCGCAGCTGCAGTTAAAGCCGGAGGATGTCGGGAAGGACGGCAAAGTCGAAGAACTCTACAAACGGATCCTCGAACAGTCAGCCAAAGCCATGGAGATCTTAAGCGATACCACACAGAATGCATCGCAGGCGATGAAGAGTGCGCAGAACCTGTCGGATAATGTGCAGTTCATGAACCAGTTAAACGAGATGATGGCCTATGTGCAGCTGCCGCTGAAGATGAGCGAAGAAAATGCGCACGGCGATCTCTACGTTTATGCCAATAAGAAAAAACTGCAGCAGAATGACGGCAATTTTTCTGCCCTTCTGCATCTGGATATGGAGCATTTAGGTCCCATGGATGTTCATGTGGCAATGCAGCAGGAGAAGGTCAGTACGCATTTTTACATGCAGAGCGAGGAACTGCTTGATTTCATCGAAGCAAATATCCATATCCTGAATGAACGCCTGACGAAAAAGGGTTATCAGATGAATACGACGGTCAGCGTGAAGGAGGATGCAAATCCCCGTTCCGTGATTGATGAATTTCTGAAACAGGAGACGGACGGTCTCGTTTCCCCCGTGGTCAGCACAAAGTCATTTGACGTGAGGGCATAAGATGGCAGAAGAGAAGAAACCGAAACTGAAACAGGCCATTGCGCTCGAGTACGATCCGAATGACGTCGCCCCCAAGATCGTTGCCACGGGACGCGGCAAGATCGCGGAGAAGATCATCGAGGCCGCACAGGAAGCCGAAGTACCGGTCCATCAGGACGATCAGCTGGCGGACACGCTTTCCAAGCTCGATATCGGTGATTTTATCCCGCCCGAGCTTTATGAAGTGGTTGCAGAGATCCTGGTCTTTGTTGACCAGATGGAAAAGATCCGTTCCAAAATGGGTAAATAGAGGAGTCATGTTTGAATAAACGCACAGTCGGCGCAAGATATGAGGAACTTGCCGCACAATATCTTTCCAAGCAGGGGCTTACGATCTTAGAACGCAATTTCCGTTCCCGCATCGGCGAGATCGACCTGATCGCAAGGGATCCGGATAACGCCTGCGTGTTCATTGAAGTCAAATACCGGAGAGATGCAAAGAGCGGACAGCCGTTTGAAGCGGTAGATTACAAAAAAAGAAAGACCATCTGCAAGGTGGCTGATTACTATCGGCTTACTCACGGCGGTCTTCCCGGTTGTTCATTTCGGTTTGATGTCATATCCATACTGGGTGATGAGATCACCTGGTATCAGAATGCGTTTCCCTATATGTATTAGGTTTCTCTTAAAGGTCTTCCTCGTTCAGTCTGGAATTGTAAATGTCAAGGATCGTCCGGATCTTGTCTGTCGGTGTATGCACGGCGGAGAGTGCGGCATCATGGTTCAGATAGTCAATGATCGAGGCTAAGAAGCGGCTCATATTGGCTTCGATAAAATACGGCCTGCCATTGATCTCCGGCGTATGGTAATTCAGATTGGTTACGATGATCTTGTCAAACCAGCATTTTTCATAGGCTTCGTCAAAAGCTTTGATCCCGTCGGTAAAGAGACCGAACGTACAGCAGATGAAGACCCGTTTGGCATTCATTTCCTTCAGCTGTCTTGCCGTATCCAGCATGCTGCCGCCCGAGGAGATCATATCATCGATGATGATCACGTCCTTGCCATCGATGTCATCCCCCAGGAATTCATGCGCGACGATCGGGTTCTTACCGTTCACGACACGGGAGTAATCGCGTCTCTTATAGAACATACCTGTATTGACGCCAAGCACGCCTGCAAAGTATACGGCACGGTCCAGCGCACCCTCATCCGGGGAGATCACGATCAGATGTTCCTTATCGATGATCAGATCCTTTTCGTAGTGGATCAGTGCCTGGATAAACTGATAGGGCGGGGTGAAATTATCAAAACCGCAGAGCGGTGTGGCATTCTGTACCTTCGGGTCATGTGCGTCAAACGTTACGATATTGTCTACGCCCATGGCATGCAGTTCCATCAATACAACGGCACAGTCTAAAGATTCCCTGCTGTAACGTTTGTGCTGCCTGCTCTCATAGAGAAACGGCATGATCACCGTGATCCGGTGTGCTTTTCCGGCGATGGCGGCAATGATGCGTTTCACGTCGGAATAAATGTCATCCGGAGACATGTGGTTTACATAATTATTTATCCGATAGGTGAGGGAATGATTGACAACGTCAGCGAGGATATAGACATCTTTGCCGCGCACGGATTCCTTGAGCTCGGCTTTGCCCTCACCGGTCCCAAAACGCGGACAGACGAAGTTTGTCATGTAGCTGTCGCGCTCATAATCATGGTATTCCGGGCCGTCTTTGTGTTCCTCGTTCAGCATTTTGCGGGATTCCACGAGAAAATCATTGACTTCCGTACCCAGCTTTTCACAGCTTTTGTGAACGATCAGCTGAAGCGGGGCAACCGGCATCTTATCCTCTAATTGGTCTTTTGCAGCCATGACGGCTCCTTTCAGGGTTGAGATCTGACACAGATATTTATACCATTGAAATCACATGGAGGTCAAGCCACCTTGATTTTGCCTTGCAGATATGTTTAACTTATAAAAGCAACTATTAAGAAATGAGGGACAGCTATGAAGATTCGAACCAGATTTGCACCTTCGCCGACAGGCAGAATGCATGTGGGAAACCTGCGTACGGCGCTGTATGCGTACCTGATCGCAAAGCATGAGGGCGGTGATTTTCTGCTGCGCATCGAGGACACGGACCAGGAACGCTATGTGGACGGTGCGGTGGAGATCATCTACAGAACGCTTGAAAAGACGGGCTTGGTTCATGATGAGGGGCCGGATAAGGACGGCGGTTTCGGTCCGTATGTGCAAAGCGAGCGGCAGGCTGCCGGCATTTATATGAAATACGCGAAACAACTGGTGGAAGAGGGCAAGGCATATTATTGTTTCTGTGACAAGGAGCGGCTGGAGTCCTTAACGCAGGTTGTCGCAGGCAAAGAGATCAGTGTCTATGACAAGCACTGCCTGCATCTGTCCAAAGAAGAAGTGGAGGCAAACCTGGCTGCGGGCAAGCCTTTTGTGATCAGACAGAATAACCCGCAGGAGGGGACCACGACCTTCCATGACGAGATTTACGGCGATATCACGGTCGATAACATCGAACTGGATGACATGATCCTGATCAAATCCGACGGCTATCCGACTTACAACTTTGCCAATGTCATCGATGATCATCTGATGGGGATCACGCATGTTGTCAGGGGAAACGAGTATCTGTCATCCTCCCCGAAATATAACCGCCTCTATGAGGCCTTCGGCTGGGAGGTGCCGGTTTACGTGCACTGTCCGCTGATCACGGATGAGGAGCATAAGAAACTGTCCAAACGGAGCGGGCATTCTTCCTACGAGGATCTGATCGAACAGGGATTTTTGTCGGAAGCGGTCGTGAACTTTGTGGCGCTTCTGGGATGGAGCCCCGAGGATAACGAGGAGATCATGTCGCTTGACGAACTCATCGCGAAGTTTGATTACCGGCATATGAGCAAATCCCCGGCTGTTTTCGATTATACGAAGCTGAAATGGATGAACGGCGAATACTTTAAGGCGATGGATTTTGACCGCTTCTATGAAATGGCCGAGCCCGTGATCCGTTCGGTC
Source organism: Lachnospiraceae bacterium (assembly GCA_017544705.1). GTDB lineage: Bacteria > Bacillota > Clostridia > Lachnospirales > Lachnospiraceae > UBA2868. The sequence continues at coordinate 3,711 of JAFYDQ010000035.1, forward strand.
ATTACCAAAGACCTGGATCTTAAGAAGATCGCGGCCATGGTCAAGACCAGGATCGAGATTCTGCCCGATATCAGGGAGCATATCGATTTCTTTGAGGCAGTACCCGAATATGATACGCAGATGTATTGCCATAAGAAGATGAAGACGGACGAAGCCGGTTCGCTTGCCGTACTCACAGATATCCTGCCGGTTTTGGAGGCACAGGAAGATTATTCCAATGACGCGTTGTATGCGCTGATCACGGATTATGCGCAGAAGAAGGAGTATAAGAACGGCTATGTGCTCTGGCCAATCCGTACGGCGCTTTCCGGCAAGCAGATGACGCCGGGCGGTGCAACGGAGCTTATGGAGATCTTAGGCAAAGAAGAAAGCATTTCAAGGATCAAGGCTGCGATCGGGAAGTTATCCTGATCCGTTTCACATATCAACCAGATCAAGAAGGTTACCAATGACGCAATTGAATAAAGAACAGCAGACGGCCGTCCGGCATCAGGACGGTCCGATGCTCGTTATAGCAGGACCAGGCAGCGGAAAGACCGCGGTTCTGACAGAACATATCCGTTATCTGATCACGGAAGCAGATGTCAGGCCCGAACAGATCCTGGCGCTGACCTTTTCCAAAAAGGCCGCAGGGGATATGCAAAGGAGGTTCCTGAAAAACACCGGACAGTGTTCGACGGGAGTCACCTTCGGTACGTTCCATTCGGTTTTTTACGGTGTATTACGGCAATACAATTCACAAACACTGCGGATCGTTACCGTCAGTGAGCAGATCACCATGATGAAGGACCTGATCCGCCGGAAGGAGCAGAAGATCATCGACAGTGAAGGGGCCATGTATATCCTGAACAAGATATCCCTTTATAAAAACACCGGCAGTCTGCCGTTTCTGCCTGCCATGACAAGGGAAGACTTTCTGTGGATCACACGGGAATACGACCGGCGTATGGAAAATGCAGGCTGTATTGATTACGAAGACATGATCCTGAAAGCACTGCAAATACTGAAAAACCAGCCGCTGATCTTAACCGGGCTGCAGGATAGGTTCCTGCATATCCTTACCGACGAATTCCAGGACTGCAACACAGCGCAATATGACCTGCTAAACCTCCTTGCCGGTAAGCGCGCCAACCTGTTTGCGGTCGGTGATGACGACCAGTCCATTTACGGCTTCAGGGGTGCGGGCGGGGATGTCATGCAGCGCCTGCTTGCCGACCATAGGGATTGCAAAATCGTATATCTGCGCAGAAACTACAGGTGTCCCGCAAGTGTGATCGATCTTGCGGACCGTTTTGCCAGGGGAAATCAGAACCGCCTTGAAAAACCAAAGCAGCTGCCGTCAAAACGCAGAGGCGAGGGAAGCGTGGTGATCATGAAGAACAAGGATGCCTATGCGGAAGCGGTGAGCGTGTATAAAGAGATCGTGCGTCTGCTTGGCAACGGGGAATGTCTTAAGAATGATATTGCGATCCTCTACCGGAGTGAGCAGTGTGCGGATTATCTTACAGAATATCTGGCAGGGCAGGATCTGGTCTGTGTCAGAAGCGCAAAGAACTCTTTTTATGCGATGCCCGGTGTGCAGGAAGCACTTGCATATCTATCCCTTTCCCAGGGGCAGTATACCCGCACTGCTTTTTACACGGTCTTAAATCATCCGAACAGGAATCTCGTCAGGGAATGCATCGGGGATGAGAAGGTTCTTCCCGGTCAGATGCTTTGCTACTACGAAGGGGATCAAAGGGCAACGCAGGCATTGAACAAACTGTTTTCCGATCTGAAGTACATCCGCGATCTTCCGCCGTTTGCGGCGCTGCACTATATCTTTAGAGGGATTGGCCTTGGGCAGGATTATGATCCGGATGTGCTGCTTCCCAAGTTATGTGCCCGTGCAAAGCCGTATTCCACGATCCGGGACTTTTTGCAGCATGTACGGGAAGAGAAGATCCCGGAAGAACAGCAGGGGAAAAATAAGCAAATAAAAGACGGGATCACGCTGCAGACGGTCCATGCATCAAAAGGCCTGGAATATGACACGGTATTTGTGATCGGTTTGCAGGAGGGTTTGTTTCCGAGTGCAAGAGCCTGTACGGTCAAAGAGACGGAAGAAGAGAGAAGGTTAATGTATGTGGCAATGACAAGAGCCAGAAACCGGCTGTATTTATGTGCCAGAGGATGTGAGGATATCGGAAAGCGTTACAGTCCGTTTATCGCGGAACTCGAAAGATAACGGACGTTATAAAATAACCTGATAAAGATCGTGCATGACATTCCCCAAAGGGGCTGTGGTGACAAACCGGAATCCGAGGCGTTTTAAGAGATTGACGCTGTCCGTATTTTCCCGGATCGTAAAGGCGTTGAGGCGATCCATTCCAAGCGCTTCTTTTGCATAGGTAAGGATTGCCCGACAGACTTCCGTTGCATAGCCTTTATGGCGGTAGGAAAGTGCAAACCCGTATCCGAGTTCGGCATCTTCGTAGCCTTCCCGGTTTGAGACTCCGGCTCTCCCGATCACTTCCCCCGTTTCCCTGTCCGTGACGATCCAGATCCCGTATTCCATAAAGCGGTACTGGTGATCGATATAGTCACGGGTGTAGTTCCGCTCATCTTCCGGGTCATCAAAGAGCCCTTCCGTATATTGGAAGGCAAGCGGTGATTCGCCATAGATCCGATAGAGCGCATCTACGTCGTCTTCCGTGATCTCGCGGATCACGCAGCGTTCCGTCGTTGCAATGGTCCAGGGAAGACGCAGGAACCTAAGCAGCATACGGTCGATCTGTTCGACGTTCATTGCCGTGATCTGATCGATGATATAGAGTGCATCCGGAAACGCATCTGCAAGGCTTGGTTCGTGATCATAAACGGCAAATCCGAATCCGGCTGCTATCAACTTATCGGCAGCATCCCTGTCATCCGTAAACGCGTATGAATCGGCAGGAGAGTGATCACGGATAAAGGAAGGAAGATCCGTAAAGGCAAAAAGCCCGAGCTCTTCCAAGTGAGTCCGGACTTTTGAAATGTTCTCATCATCATTATAGTCTTTAATAAAGAGTCCCAGATTTCGGATCATGCATCAGGTCCCATGGAATCGTAGAAGTCGTCATCCAAAAACTCATCAAACGCTTCCTCTACCGCTTCATATTCCGCATCATCGTCAATATAGGACAGGACGGGTTCGGCATTGACGTCATCCTCGTCCTCTTCATAGCGGTAGAACCATACTTCCGCATCCGTTGCATCTTCGTTGTTATCTTCAGGCTGCAGGACGATGTAGTCTTTGTCATTGACGGTTAAGATCGTAATGATATTGCAGTTTACGGTCTTTCCGTCTTCCAAAATGATATCTACGGACATGTCCTCATCCAAGAATTCTTCTGTATTATTGTTGTCGACCTGGCTCATTTCATACCTCCCGTTAAGCCTGCTTGTTGTGACAATATTCAATGTATCACATTTCAGGCATCCCGTAAAGAAACCTTTTTCGATTAATTTTATTGAATTGAAGCGGATTTCAGAGTAAGATGGATAGGTATTGTGAAAGGAATTCCACATGATTAAACTGATCAAACGAAATCTGAGCGGATTCGGCATTTCCCTGCTGTTATCCGTGTTAACGCTGGTGCTCCATGCGATCATGGATCTGTATCTGCCAACGATCAATGCGAATCTGACGAACAACGGTATGGCCAGGGGCGATATTCCCTATATCATCCGTATGGGCGCCTGGATGATGCTTGCCGTGCTGATCAGTACCGTTGCCATGATCTGCAGCAGCTATTTTTCTTCCAAAACCGCGATGGGGCTTGGAAAAAACATGCGCGAAGAGTTCTTCCGCCATGTGCAGTCCCTGTCCAAAGGAGATGTGGATAAGGTCGGTACGGCATCCCTGATCACCAGGGGGACCAATGACGTACAGCAGGTGACCAATGCCGCGATCATGATGCTTCGGATGATGCTGATGTCTCCGACGATGTTTGTGGGCGGTATTGTCATGGCCTGGCAAAAATGCCCGGAACTGGCATGGATCATTCTGTGCGCACTCCCACCGATCATCCTGCTGATGATCTACATGCTCAAAAAGGGCATGCCCCTGTTTAAGAGTATTCAGAAGAAGGTCGATACGGTCAATCAGGTGGTCCGTGAATATTTGAGCGGTATCCGCGTGATCCGTGCATTCTGCAAGGATGACTACGAGACAAAACGGTTTGATCTGGCGAATCTGGATCTGCAGCAGGTTTCCCTGAAGGTTGCCAGGATGCTGGCGTTCATGATGCCTGCCCTGATGCTGATCATCAATGCGACCACGATCGCGATCGTCTGGATCGGCGGCCATGAGATGCAGAACGGAACCGTGGAGGTGGGGGACCTGACGGCCTTTATCACCTATGTTTCCATGATCCTGTTTTCCCTCATGCTCATGTCGATGATGTTCATCGTTCTGCCGCGTGCTTCCGCTTCCGCAGACCGTATCAACGAGGTACTTGCGATGCGCTCCGATGTGGCGGATCCGGATGCGGCAACGGATATCCGATCGCTGCGTGGCGGATATGTAACGTTCGATGATGTGAGCTTTTCCTATCCCGGTGCCGATATGGCAGTGCTGGAACATATATCCTTTTCGGCAAAACCCGGTGAAGTCGTTGCGATCATCGGTGGCACCGGCTGCGGTAAATCCACACTGATCAACCTGATCCCGCGTTTTTATGACACAACCGGCGGATCCGTGCTGCTTGACGGCACAGATGTCAGGTCTCTTAAGCAGGATGAACTTCGCGCAAGGATCGGACTTGTTCCGCAGAAATCCTTCCTCTTTACCGGTACGATCGCGGACAATGTCCGTTTCGGCAAACAGGATGCGACGGATGAGGAAGTCATAGATGCCTTAAAGATCGCACAGGCATATGATTTTGTCATGGAGATGGAAGAGGGGATACAAACGCAGATCACGCAGGGCGGCACGAATGTTTCCGGCGGACAGAGGCAGCGTCTCGCCATTGCCAGGGCGCTGGTCCGCAAACCCGACATCTATATTTTCGATGACAGTTTTTCGGCACTTGATTTTAAAACGGATGCAGCTTTGAGAAAAGCCTTGTTTGAACGGGTGAAGGACGCGACGATCTTCATTGTGGCGCAGCGTGTATCCACGATCATGAATGCCGATAAGATCATCGTGCTGAATGACGGCGTGATCGCCGGCTGCGGCAGACACGCAGAACTGATGAAGACGTGCGATGTTTACCGGGAGATTGTCTGCTCCCAGCATGCGGAAAGCGAGGTGGGCTAAGATGGCTGACGAACGCAGTAATCAGAAACCACCCGTTAATATGCGTGGTGTCATGGGACTTCGCAGAGGCGGCCCGCCGGGAAGCAGACCCGTGGAGAAAGCCAAGGATTTCCGCGGAAGCTTAAAGCGGCTGCTTACGTATCATGGGATGCATAAACTGTCGATCACGATCGTATTTGTGATGGCAATCTTATCATCGCTCTTTGGCGTACTGACACCCAAGGTACTTTCAAGAGCCATGAATATCTTATATGACGGTTTCATCACGATCATCGGCGGGGAGAGACCGGAGATCGACTTTAACGCGATCTTAAAGATCCTGATCCTGTTGGGATTCCTGTATTTCCTGAATGCAGCGTTTAATTACCTGCAGAGTTATCTCATGGCCGGTGTTTCGCAGAAGATCATTTACAGGATGCGCCGCGAAGTGGATGAAAAGCTGACGAAGCTGCCGATCAGTTATTTTGACAAGAACGCAAGAGGCGATATCCTAAGCCGGATCACGAATGATATCGATAATATCGGTACAACCCTGCAGCAATCTGCCGTACAGGTGATCACCTCCATGGTGACGATCGTGGGCGTACTGGCCATGATGCTCTATATCAGCCCCCTGCTGGCACTTGTCGTGATCCTCTCCATTCCGCTGACCATGCTCGTTACAATGGGGATCGCCAAACGGTCCCAGAAATACTTTACGAAACAGTGGAATAATCTGGGCGACCTGAACGGACATGTCGAGGAGATGTTTACGGGAGCGGCAGTCGTTAAAGCATACGGGTACGAGGATCAGGCGATCGCGAAATTCTGTGAACAGAACGAGGCGCTTTATGAAAACAGCCGTAAGGCCCAGTTTATTTCGGGCGTGATCATGCCGCTTACCGGCACGATCAATAATCTGGCTTATGTTGCGATCTGTATCGTCGGCGGTATGGGTGTCATCAACGGAACGATCACCTTCGGTGACGTGACGGCCTTCATTCAATATCAGAAACAGTTTTCACAGCCGATCACACAGATGGCAAACCTGATGAACGTCCTGCAGTCGGCAGTGGCAAGCTCCGAGCGTGTATTCGAGCTGTTAGACGAGCCGGAGGAAGAACAGAATGAAACGATCGTGCCAAAGCCGGAGAAGGTCCTTGGGGAAGTGGATTTTGAGCATGTATCTTTCGGCTACAGCAAAGAGAAGACACTGATCAGGGATATGAACATCCACGTGGAGCCGGGCCAGCTGGTTGCGATCGTAGGTCCTACGGGCGCGGGAAAAACAACACTTGTCAATCTGCTGATGCGGTTCTATGAGATCGATTCCGGATCGATCAAGGTCGACGGGATCGATATCAGGAATCTGAAACGCGATGACCTGCGCGATATCTTCGGTATGGTCTTACAGGATACCTGGCTCTTCTCCGGAACGATCGCCGATAATATCGCTTACGGAAGCCCGGAAAAGGATCAGGCAAAGGTGCGCGAAGCGGCGCAATCAGCGCATATTCACAGATTTATCAAGACTTTGTCAGACGGATATGATACAATACTGAACGAAGAGGGCACGAACGTATCACAGGGTCAGAAACAGCTGCTGACCATCGCAAGAGCCATGATCTCCAGGCCGGATATCCTGATCTTAGATGAGGCAACAAGCTCCGTTGATACGAGAACGGAACTGCAGATCCAGCAGGCGATGGAGAAGCTGTTAAAGGGGCGCACAAGCTTTGTCATTGCCCACAGGCTTTCCACCATCCGGAATGCGGATCTGATCCTGGTCATGAAGGATGGCGATATCATCGAACAGGGTACGCATGATTCACTCATGGCACAACCGACCTTCTACGCAGATTTATACAACAGTCAGTGGGGGACAACATGAAAACAACCACGATCAGACGCGGCGAAATGAAAAGTGAGCATCCATGCAATGACGGCTGGCAGTTTACCTGCATAGCCGACTGTAAATCCCTTCTGCTGCATATCTATGATGCGGATCTGAAAGAAATCGAACAGATCGACATGACGCCGTATCGCGTGAGCGGTCAGGTTTATTCCGTAAAAATCGCGGGCCTGAACATGCATAACAAGTGTTATCGTTTTGAGGCGGACGGCAGATTTATTTCTGACGGATACGAGCGGGGCATTTTTCCGTTCCGCGAGTGGAACCGGAAAGCGGAAAAGGAAGAACTCTATTTCCGTCCGGTTGAAACGGACATGGATCAGGACATTTTCCCGCGGATCCCGCAGCAGGATGTGATCGCATACCAGCTGCATGTCCGCGGCTTTACAAAGCATGCTTCCGCCAAGGTGAAGCATGCCGGCACGTTTCTTGGGATCACGGAGAAGATCCGGCACTTTCAGAATCTGGGCGTGAACCAGATCATCCTGATGCCGGCTTATGAATTTGATGAGATTGATGAGAAGACCGGAAAACTGAATTACTGGGGATTCTCAAACAACGCGCGTTATTTTATTCCGAAAGCGGCATTTTCGGATGAGAATCCGGAAGAGGAATTTGCCGAGCTGGTCCGCAAGCTGCATGCCAAAGGGATCGAACTGATCATGCAGTTCTATTTCCCGCCGCGCACCAATGCGTTTCTGATCGGTGAATGCTTATCCTACTGGCATCAGGCATATCATGTGGACGGATTCTGGCTGATCGGGGAGCAGATCCCCGAATCCTATCTGATCACGAACCCGCTGCTGACCGATGCAAAGCTTTATTTTGAACAGGCAGAGGTATTGAATGACGCATCGAATATCGTGAACCGGAATGTGGTGCTTACCAATACCGGATTCTTGAAAGATATCAGACGTTATTTAAAGAGCGATGCAGATACCCTACAGCCGTTTACCTATCAGATGCGCAATCATCCGAAGCCCATGTATGCCCTGAACTATATTTCGAATTTCAACGAATTCTCCTTAAGGGACCTGGTTTCCTATGATTTCAAACATAACGAAGAGAACAATGAGCTGAACCGGGACGGAAACAGCAATAACTACAGCTGGAACTGCGGTGAAGAGGGTCCTTCGAAGAAGCAGGGGATCGTGAAGCTGCGCAGACAGCAGATGTGCAATGCCCTGGCTATGCTGTTGTTAGCGCAGGGGACACCGATGATCTTATCCGGCGACGAATGGGGACAGACGCGGTACGGCAATAACAATCCATACTGTCAGGATAACGAGATTTCCTGGCTGAACTGGAAATATGACCGCACGGGCAAAGCGGTTTTGGATTTTATAAAGCAGCTGATCGAATTTCGGAAAGCCCATCCGATCCTGCACATGAAGGAGCCTGTCAGACTGATGGATTACAGGGCCTGCTCCTATCCGGACCTGTCCTATCACGGCGACCAGGCATGGTATCCGCAGTTTCAGGAGAATGTCCGCCATATCGGCATGCTGTATTGCGGAAAATACGCCAGGACTGCGGACCGGAAGGAAGACGCATCCCTCTATCTTGCATTCAACATGCACTGGGAAGACAAGACGTTCGGGCTGCCGGCGCTGCCAAAGGGCAGGAAGTGGCAGTGCGTGATCGATCCGGCAGGACAGGCGCAAGAGACCTACGAAGAACGATTTACGATCCGGGGACGCAGCTTCATCGTCCTCATGGGGTGATAGAAATTCTGTAGAAATAGCTTCCGAGCGAGCGTCAAAGAGCGAGACGAGGAAGTGTTATTTCTACAGAATAATATATAAGTATGATACGTGAGGTATAAGACATGATTGACGGTAAAAAGGTATTATTCTCCGGCATGCAGGCAACTGGCACGCTGACGATAGGCAACTATCTCGGTGCGCTGAAGAACTGGGTGTCGCTGAGTGAAGAATATGAGTGCTTCTATTCGGTGGTAGACCTGCATTCGATCACGGTACGTCAGGATCCGGCAGAACTGCGCAGACGCGCAAGAGCCCTGCTGACACTTTATATTGCGGCAGGCCTGGACCCCAAGAAGAACTGTATCTATTACCAGTCACATGTTTCCGGCCATGCGGAGCTTGCATGGATCTTAAACTGTTTCACCTATATGGGAGAACTGAACCGCATGACGCAGTTCAAGGATAAGTCTGCAAAGCATGCCGACAATATCAATGCCGGCCTGTTTACTTATCCGGTCCTGATGGCAGCGGATATTCTGTTATACCAGGCGGATGTTGTGCCGGTCGGGATCGACCAGATGCAGCATTTGGAGATCACAAGAGACATCGCACAGCGTTTTAATGCGATCTACGGGGATGTGTTTACGATCCCGGAGCCTTACATCGGAAAGGTGGGGGCGAAGATCATGAGCCTGCAGGATCCGGCGAAGAAGATGAGTAAATCGGATGAGAATCCGAACGCCAGCATCTATCTGATGGATGATCCGGATACGATCATGCGCAAGTTCAAACGTGCCGTAACGGACTCCGAAGCATGCGTCCGCTACACGGATGAACAGCCGGGCATTAAGAACCTGATCGATATCTACAGTGCCTGCACGGGTAAGAAACCGGAAGAAGTCGAGCGGGAATTTGACGGCAAGGGATACGGTGATTTCAAGACGGCTGTCGGTGAGGCGGCAGTCAGCGTCTTAAAGCCCGTTCAGGAGCGGTTTGCGGAGCTTGAAAAGGATAAGGCTTATATCGATTCCGTCATTAAGGAAAACGCAGAGAAAGCCGGTTACTTCGCACAGAAGACACTTCGTAAGGTGCAGAAGAAAGTCGGCTTTCCCGAAAAGATCAGATAAAACGATCCTGTATTATTTGGATTTTACTTCTTTCCACAATTCATTATAGAGTGCGTCTCCCTCTTCTCCGAGATAGAGGTAAGCTTCCAGATCGGGACATTTGGACAGATCCGGAAACGCGATCTCGGAATTCCGGATATCCGCGTCTTCAATCAGTTCCCTGGCGGCTTTGTTCGGAGTCGCATAGGTGATGTATTCAAAGTTCTTAAGCGCTACATCCGCGCGGCACATATAGTCGATAAACTTCTCGGCGTTTGCGACATGTTCTGCATTTTTCGGAATGACCCAGGAGTCGATCCAGATGTTGGATCCCTCTTTGGGGATCACGTATTCCAGATTCGGATTTTCCCGCTGCGTATAAATGGCCTCGCCCGAGTAGATCACGCCGAGCGCGGCTTCATTTCCGATCATCTTATCCCTGACCTGATCCACAACGTAAGCCTGTACCAGCGGTTTCTGTTCGATCAGAAGATCACGTGCCTCTTCCAGTTCGGCCTGATCCATGGTGTTTAAGGAACGGCCTTTCCACTTTAAGGGCACCATGAATGCGTCACGTACGGAATCCTGCATCAGGATGTTGTCTTTATACTGTTCATCCCATAATACGCTCCAGCTGTCGATCGGCCCCGTGACCATTGTCCGGTTATAGAGAATGCCGACCGTACCCCAGCAGTAGGGGATGGAATACTTGTTTCCGGGATCAAACTGCTCGGATTCGTTCATGTACTGCGGATCGATGTTGGAAACATTCGGAATGTTTTCCCATTTGATCTCCTGCAGCAGATCGTTGGCGATCATCTTCTCGATCATGTAATCCGAAGGGCAGATCACATCATAAGCGGAAGCCCCGGATTCCACCTTGGGATACATGATCTCATTGGTCTCGAACTCATCATAGACCACATGAATGCCGGTTTCCGTTTCGAAATCGCTCAGCACATCCGGATCGATGTATTCGCCCCAGTTGTATACAACCACTTCTTCTCCGGAAGAAGCGGCTTTGCCGCATCCGGTCAAAATCAAAGCAACCAGCATTGCAGCCATCCAAATACTCTTTTTCATTCCTTTTCCCATCCTCATTCTTTTATGATCTTCCCGGAGCGTTGCTTTTTGGAAGCATCCGCATCGGGAATATAATTGACAACGATCACCAGGATCAGAACCGTCGCAAACATCAGCGTGGAGAGCGCATACATTTCCGGTTTGATCCCTTTCTTCACTTCGGTATAGATCTTGGTAGACAGTGTATCAAGTCCCGGCCCTTTTGAAAAGTGGGTAATGATAAAATCATCCAGAGACATCGTGAACGATAAAAAGAATCCGGAAATGATCCCGGGCATGATGTCCGGCAGGATTACCTTATAAAACGCATAAACCGGTGTGGCGCCAAGATCCAGTGCTGCCTCGTAAACACTGCGGTTTGTCTGTTTGAGTTTGGGCAGTACCGATAAAATAACATACGGTATATTAAACGTAATGTGTGCAAGCAGCACGGTCCTAAAACCGAATGCCGCATCAAAAGCCAGGAAGAGCAGCATCAGGGAAATACCGGTTACGATATCCGCATTCAGCATCGGGATATTGGTAACGGCGGTAAAATACATCCGAAATCTTGCCTTCATGGTATTCATTGCGATCGCAGCAGCCGTGCCGATGAGTGTGGCGATCAAGGCGGAGAGGATCGCAAGGACCAGCGTGGTATACAGGGCATGCATGATCGCATCGTTCCGGAACATGGAGCCGTACCACTTCAATGTAAAGCCTCCCCATTTGGCTCTGGTCTTGGAGGCGTTAAAGCTTAAAGTAACAAGCGTTATTATTGGCGCATACAAAAGCAGGAGAATGAGGACAATGTATGCTTTCTTCGCTACGGAACGCATCAGAAGTAATTGCCCCCTTCCTTATCGTATTTGGCGGTCAGCCCCATGGCCAGCAGGATGAACAGCATTAAGACGATGGAGAGACCGCTGCCCACATGCCAGTTATTGGCCTGTTTGAATTCCTGCTCGATGACATTGCCGATCAGCAGGATCTTGCCGCCGCCTAACATATCCGAAATGACGAAAGTCGTCAGCGCCGGTACAGAGACCATGGTGATGCCGCTGATCAGTCCCGGGATACTGAGCGGGAAGATCACGTACAGAAAGGTCTGCAGGCTGTTGGCCCCAAGATCCCTTGCCGCGTTGATCACGTTCGGATCGATCTTGATCAGGGCATTATAGATCGGAAGGATCATAAAGGGCAGGAAGTTATATACCATGCCGAGCACGATCGCATAAGGCGTATTGATGATACTCAGTGCCGGCAGGTTCAGTTTGGAAAGGATCGTGTTGATCACGCCGTTTTTTTCAAGCAAAGTCTGCCATGCGAGCGTACGCAGCAGGAAGTTCATCCACATCGGCAGGATAAAGACAAAGATCATGAAGCCGCTGTCCTTAAGCTTGGATCCCGCGATGATCATGGCAAGCGGATAGGCAAGCAGGATACAGATCAGCGTTGCGATCAGTGCAAGCAGGATGGAGATCAGCAGCGCCTTGATGTTCTCGGTTTCCGTGATCGATGCAATGTTTGCAAACGTAAAATGCAGGTCCCTGTCGGTAAATCCGTAGAAGAAGATCATGCAGAGCGGGATGATGATGAACCCGGCCGACCATATGAAATAGGGAAGGGAGAGCAGGTCTTTCTTATTCTTCAACGCCGATTGCCTCCTCGTCCTCGGATTCGGGTTTATGCATGGTCTGTATATTGAAAGGATCCACCTTAATGCCGACTTTGGTCCCGACCGGGAACATGGAGGTAGACTGCACGAGCCATTCGTGTTCATTGGCCATGACTTCCATCTCGTAGTGTACACCCTTAAAGATAACATGCGTTACCACACCCTGGAGCGTGCCTTCCTCGGGATCGACCAGTTCCACGTCTTCCGGACGGATCACGACATCCACGGGTTTGTTTTTTCCGAAGCCCGCATCGGTGCTCTTGAATCTGGCACCGAGGATCTCTACCAGATAATCGTCGATCATGGTCGCGGAGATGATGTTGCTGTCACCGATAAAGTCGGCCACAAATGCGTTCTCCGGCTCATTGTAGATCTTCTCGGGCGTTCCGATCTGCTGGATATATCCCTGGTTCATGACCACGATCGTATCGGACATGGTCAGGGCTTCCTCCTGATCGTGTGTTACATATAAAAAGGTAATGCCGAGTTCGTTTTTTAAGCGGATCAGTTCATATTGCATATCCTGCCGAAGTTTCAGATCCAGAGCACCCAGAGGCTCATCCAGAAGCAGGACTTTGGGCTCGTTGACGATCGCCCTTGCGATCGCGATCCGCTGCTGCTGTCCGCCGGATAAGGAATCGGGCATCCTGTCTTCGAAACCGTCCAGGTTTACGAGGCGGAGTGCGTATTTGATCTTGTCCTGAATATAGGTTTTGGGCTTATTCTTGATCTTCATGCCAAAGGCGATGTTCTCGGCAATGGTCATGTGCGTAAACAGGGCATACTTCTGGAACACCGTGTTGAGCGGGCGTTTGTTGGGCGGAAGATGCGTGATATCCCTGCCGTCAAAATATACGGTCCCCTGATCGGGCGTCTCAAAACCGCCGAGGATCCGCAGGGTTGTGGTCTTTCCGCAGCCGCTGGGTCCAAGAAGCGTAATGAATTCGTTTTCCCTGATATAAAGATCCAGATCATCCAGCACCAGCTGTCCGCCGAAGGATTTGGAAATATGGTCCAATTGAATGAGTTTGTTATCGGTTAACATAATATATCCTCTGCAACCATGGCAAATGATGTAACAGTCTATGTAAAAGTGAATATAACTATGTTATAATATCACACAAATGATAAATACAAAAGAAAAATCATGATCGGAGAAACCGCCATGGAAGAAAGATATGTTGCATATGTTTCTACTTATACAAAAGGGAATAACAAAGGGATCCGTGTATATGACGTGGATGTGGCAAACGGAACGCTGATCGAGCGGGAGCAGGTGACGATCACCAACTCCTCGTATGTTACGATCTCACACAACCAGAAATTCGTGTATTCCATTACGGATATGGGTGTGGAAGCCTTTGCCATTCAGCCGGACGGATGCTTAAAGTCGATCGGCTCGGCAGGCATCAACGGGATGCGCGGCTGTTATCTGTCAACGGATTATACCGATTCGTTCCTCTTTGTTGCGGGATATCATGACGGGAAAATCACGGTTTTACGGGTCAATGATGACGGTTCGATCGGCGAGATCACCGATGAGGTTTTCCATCAGGGCGTCGGGGAAGTAACGGAGCGGACATTCACGCCCCATGTTTCCTGCGTTAAGATGACCAGAGACAACAAATATCTGTGCGCGGCGGATATGGGGATCGATCATATCAAGATCTATAAACTGAATCATGATACGGGCAAATTAAAGCTGGCGGATATCGTCAGATGCGAACAGGGTTCCGCACCGCGGCTGATCAAATTCCGCAGCGACGGGAAGTTTGCCTATGTCTTAAACCAGCTTCACCACAGTATTGAGGTGTATGAATACCGGGACGGAGACGATTATCCGGAATTCACGAAAATCCAGCAGATCTCCACGGCCAATGATTACCATACGTCCGATACCGCGGCGTTTGCACTTAAGTTCTCCAGGGATTTCAAATACCTGTTCTGTTCCAATGCGGGCGACAACTCGGTCGGGGCTTTTTCGATCGATCCGGAAACCGGCATGCTCACCAAACTGTTCATTCTTCCGGTCAGCGGCGATTTTCCGAAGGACGTTGCCATTTTCCCGGATTCAAAGCATCTTGTCAGCCTGAATCACGAATCGGATACCATGTCATTCTTTGACTTAGACTTTCAGAACAACGTGATCGTGATGAGCGGACCCATGGTCAAGGTGCCCAAGGGAAACTGCATTATCATGAAGCAGCTTTGATCAAGGCGCAATTCCCTGCCAAAAAAATTTTTGCAAAAAGATTTTATTTGTGTTTGAATGATTCCGTTCAAATGCATATAATACTTGTTGTGTAAAACACATTTTTTTGAAACGTGAATTCAATCAAGCAAAGAGGGACAAACATGGAAAAGAAAAACCAGTTGTACGAAGGAAAAGCAAAAAAGGTTTATGAAACGGATGACCCGGAGGTTTTGATCGTATCCTATAAGGATGACGCGACCGCATTCAACGGTCTGAAGAAGGGCAGCATCACCGGCAAAGGCGTGATCAATAACCAAATGAGCAATCTCCTGATGCAGGGCCTTGAGAAGAAGGGCGTTCCGACACATTATATCGAAGAACTCAGTGAGCGGGAGACTGCCGTAAAGCGTGTCAAGATCCTTCCGCTTGAAGTGATCATCCGCAATATTTCCGCAGGCTCCTTTTCCAAGCGCTACGGCGTTGAAGAGGGAATCGTATTTGACAACCCGACGATCGAATTTTCATATAAAAATGATGACCTGGGCGATCCGCTCTTAAATGATGACCATGCCATCGCCCTGAAACTCTGTACGAGAGAAGAACTGGAAACCGTAAAGAAATATGCGTTTATCGTGAACGATTTCTTAAAGGATGTCTGGAAGACATGCGGCGTCACGTTAGTGGACTTTAAGATCGAGTTCGGAAAAACAAGCGACGGAACGATCGTGCTGGCAGATGAGATCAGCCCGGATACCTGCAGACTGTGGGACTCAAAGACCGGCGAAAAACTGGACAAGGATCGTTTCCGCAGGGATCTTGGCGGCGTGGAAGAAGCTTATGCCGAAGTCATGAAGCGGCTTCGCCAGGCATCCTTATAAGAACAGGAGAATAATCTATGTCAAATTGTGCTGTAGTCGGAATCAACTGGGGAGATGAAGGAAAGGGCCGCATGGTCGACCTGTTAACGGATCACTATGACATCGTGGTGCGCTATCAGGGTGGCGGAAATGCAGGTCATACCGTCATTAACGATAAGGGTAAATTTGCTCTCCATTTGTTACCGTCCGGGATTTTACGTGAAGGTGTTGTAAACGTGCTCGGAAACGGTGTGGCACTTGATCCCGAGAATCTGTTATCGGAGATCGAACAGGTCCGTGCAAACGGCGTTGAGATCACCCCGGATAATCTGAAGATCTCAGACAGGGCCTCGCTGCTGATGCCGTGGCACAGAGATCTGGACGAGCTCGAAGAACAGCGTTTAAAGGATAAGAAATTCGGTTCCACCAAGCAGGGGATCGCACCGTTTTATTCGGACAAATACCAGAAGAAAACGATCCTTGCTGGGGAACTGCTCTATCCGCAGGAACTTAAGGAACATCTTCTGGACCTGATGGAATGGAAGAATCTGATCTTAACGAATGTTTATAACGCCAAACCTTATACGGAAGAAATGCTGGATGCGTGGCTTCAGAAATCCTGTGAGTGGATCAAACCCTATCTGTGTGATGCCGGCAAATTCCTGAAAGAATCCGTAAAGGCCGGAAAGAAGGTATTGTTTGAGGCACAGCTCGGGTCGCTTCGGGATCTTGATTACGGGATCCATCCGTATACGACCAGTTCCAATACTTCGGCTGCATATGCACCGATCGGTTCCGGTTATCCGGGTGTTAAGATCGATGAGGTCTTAGGGATCGTCAAGGCATACAGCACCTGCGTCGGAGAAGGCCCGTTTGTTTCCGAGATGTTCGGCGAAGAAGCGGATACCTTAAGAGAAGCGGGACACGAGTACGGAGCAAAGACGGGGAGACCCAGAAGAGTCGGCGCTCTGGACCTTGTTGCGACCAGATACGGCGTTGCCGTGCAGGCAGCAACACAGATCGCGATCACAAAGCTTGATGTCTTAAGCGACATGGATCAGATCCCGGTCTGCACGCACTATCTGGTAAACAGTGCGCAGACGGATGATTTTCCGTTCCCGGCTGCCTTAAAGGATGCCAAGCCCGTGATCGAATATCTTCCCGGCTGGAAGAGCGATATTTCCGGTGTCAAGAAATGGGAAGACCTGCCCAAGGCAGCACAGGATTATGTAAACTACATCGAGAAAGCGATCGAATGTCCGATCACCTTTGTTTCCGTGGGCGCAGAACGTGATGCCTACATTAGAAAGTGATTTATGTTAACTATGTTATGTAAATAAATCTGAAAGGCAGACTATGACAGACAAATACGAATCCCCCTTATCCACCCGATATGCTTCCGAATATATGCTGAAGCTTTTTTCCTCCGATACCCGTTATCAGACCTGGAGAAAGCTTTGGATCTCGCTTGCAAGTGCCGAGATGGAACTGGGGCTTCCGATCACGGAAGAACAAGTCGAAGAGCTGAAAGCGCACCTTACGGATATTGATTATGAAGTGGTCAAAAAGCGCGAGAAGGAAGTCAGGCATGATGTCATGGCACATGTCTATGCTTACGGGCAGGTTGCACCGAAGGCTGCAGGCATTATCCATCTGGGCGCGACCAGCTGTTACGTGACCGACAATGCGGATCTGGTCATTTACCGTGACGGCCTAAAGTATCTTCGCGGCGAGCTTTGCAAGGTGATTTCCCTGCTCTGTGATTTTGCCCTGGAATACAAAGCCCTTCCGACACTCGGCTTTACGCATTATCAGCCGGCACAGCTTGTGACCGTCGGCAAAAGGGCGACACTGTGGATCCAGGATCTGTTCAGTGATCTGAAAGAGATTGATTTTGCCATAGAGAATATCAAATTCCTGGGGTGCCGGGGAACGACCGGCACGGAAGCAAGCTTCATGGAATTGTTTAACGGCGACACCGAAAAGATCGATGCGATGAATCAGAAGATCGCAGGTGATTTTGGCTTCACGGAGTGCTTTGACGTCTGCGGGCAGACGTATCCGAGAAAAGTCGACAGCAGGATCTTAAATGCCTTATCGTCCGTTGCACAGAGTGCTTACCGCATGGCAAACGATATCCGCCTGCTGCAGCATGACAAGCAGATCGAGGAACCGTTTGAAAAGGATCAGATCGGTTCGTCCGCGATGGCATATAAGCGCAATCCCATGCGAAGCGAGCGGATTTGTTCGCTTGCAAGATACCTGATGGCGGATGCCATGAACGCGCCGATGACGGCAAGCGTGCAATGGTTCGAGCGGACGCTGGACGATTCTGCAAACCGCAGGATCTCCCTGCCGGAAGGTTTTCTGGCTGCCGATGCGATCTTAAGGCTCCTGCAGAATGTATCAAACGGCCTTCACGTCAACGAAAAGGTGATCGAAAAGAATGTCATGGAATACCTGCCGTTCATCGCAACGGAGAATATCATGATGGAAGCCGTGAAGCGCGGAGCGAACAGGCAGAATGCACACGAGATCATCCGCCGCTGTTCGATGGAAGCTACCGCAAAGATGAAAAACGGGGAAGACTGGAATCTGTTGGCTGATCTTGCGAAGGAGGAAGAGCTCCGCATGTCCCATGAGGACTTAAAGGGCATTATGGATCCGAAACAGTACACCGGACGTTGTGCGCTCCAGGTCGAAGCCTTTGTGGAAAAGGTCAGGGCAGGACTGGATCTTCCGGCGGATCGTCAGATCGCCGAGATCACGTTGTAGGAAAATGGGATATGATCCGAAACCGGATTGACGAATGGAACAATATACTATATAGTGACTATAAAGCAAAGGCGCTTTGAACTCTTGTTCAAGGCGCCTTTCTCGTTTGTGGGAGGCAAATGGAAAATGGTAACAGTCAATACAAACTACGCAAAGCTTTCCGAGAGTTATTTATTCTCCACGATCGCGAAGAAAGTGAATGCCTATCAGGAAGCGCATCCTGAGGCGGATCTGATCCGTATGGGGATCGGGGATGTGACGCTGCCGCTGACAGGCTCGATCATCGGGGCACTGCACAAAGCCGTTGATGAAATGGGAGATGCACAAAGCTTTCGGGGCTATGCGCCGGATCTTGGCTATGCGTTTCTTCGCGAGAAGATCGCAGAGCATGATTTTCAAAAGAGAGGCTGCAGCGTGGATGCCGATGAGATCTTTGTCTCGGACGGTGCAAAATGCGATTCGGGCAATATTCAGGAGATCTTTGCCACAGATAATACGATCGCAGTCTGTGATCCGGTCTATCCCGTCTATGTGGATTCCAACGTCATGGCGGGCAGAAAGATCATGTATCTGTCGTGCACGGAAGAAAACGGATTTATGCCGGTATTTCCGAAAGATGTACCGGACCTCATTTATCTCTGTTTCCCGAATAACCCGACGGGCAGTGTCATCACGAAGGCGGAACTGCAGAAATGGGTGGATTACGCGAACGAACACGGAAGCGTCATCATTTATGATGCGGCCTATGAAGCCTATATCAGAACAGAGGGAATCCCGCACAGCATCTATGAATGCAAGGATGCAAGAAACTGTGCGATCGAGCTGCATTCATTCTCCAAGAATGCGGGCTTTACAGGACTGCGCCTCGGTTATACCGTCGTGCCCAAGGACCTGAAGCGGGACGGCGTCTTCCTGCATAAACTCTGGGCGCGCAGACATGCGACCAAATACAACGGGGCACCTTACATTGTGCAGCGGGCAGGAGAAGCGGTATATTCGGAAGACGGCGCAAGAGAGATCAGGGGACTTGTGGATTATTATCTGCAGAATGCCAAAACGATCTTAACCGGACTGCGGGAAGCGGGCTTTACGGTATCCGGCGGTACGGATGCACCGTATGTCTGGCTGAAGTGCGCTGATCAAAAAGACAGCTGGGAATTCTTTGATGAACTGCTTGAAAATGCAGGCGTGATCGGTACGCCCGGCGCCGGCTTTGGTGCGGGCGGCGAAGGATATTTCCGTCTGACCGGTTTTTCGAGCCATGAGAACACGCTCGAGGCGGTAAGACGCATAAAGGAGCACTACGCATGAAAACGGAATTTACCAAAATGCAGGGCCTGGGAAATGACTATATCTATGTCAACGGCTTTACCAATCAGATCGGACAGGAGAAAAAGAGTGAACTGGCAAAGCAGCTCAGTGACAGGCATTTCGGGATCGGTTCGGACGGCCTGATCTTCATCAATCCGTCTGAAATTGCCGACTTTGAGATGGAAATGTATAACGCGGACGGAAGCCGTTCCGAAATGTGCGGGAACGGGATCCGGTGCGTGGCAAAATACGTGTTTGATCATCGGATGACCGACCGGCGGGAGTTCACGATCGAGAGCATGGGTGCCATCAAAAAGATCCGGATCATGAATGAGGGGGATCGTGCCGAATCGGTCCGGGTGGATATGGGTGCACCGATCCTTAAGGCAGAAGAAATTCCGGTTCTCTCTTCATCCGATCCGGTGATCGGGGAGCCGATCAATGTTGACGGCACACTTTATCACATGACCTGCGTTTCGATGGGCAACCCGCATGCCGTAATTTTTGAAGATCCGGATCAGATCGATCTGCACGGGATCGGGCAGCTGATCGAGCATCATGAAGTATTCCCGAACCGCACGAATGTCGAATTCGTCAGGATCATCGACAGGAACAACGTCCGCATGCGCGTGTGGGAACGGGGCACGGGTGAAACCTTTGCCTGCGGGACCGGGTGCTGCGCCACGGCCGTTGCCTGCATCTTAAACGGATATACGGACCGGGAAGTGAACGTGCATGTGCTTGGCGGTGAACTGAACATTTTATGGGCAGAAGATGACCATGTCTACATGACGGGACCAGCCGTCACTGTTTTTGACGGGATCGTGGAAATATAAAGGGATAAAGGAAGCAAAATCAAGGAGGGGGAAAATGGTTAAATATGTATTTGTAACAGGCGGTGTTGTTTCGGGACTCGGAAAAGGGATCACGGCCGCATCTTTGGGAAGGCTTCTGAAAGCACGCGGATATCACGTGACCATGCAGAAATTTGATCCCTACATCAATATGGATCCGGGAACCATGAATCCGATCCAGCACGGAGAAGTATTCGTGACCGATGACGGGACCGAAACGGATCTGGATCTGGGGCACTACGAGCGCTTCATCAATGAAAGCCTGGATAAGAATTCCAACGTGACCACCGGCAAGATCTACTGGACGATTTTAAATAAGGAGCGGCACGGGGATTTCGGCGGGGGTACCGTACAGGTCATCCCACACGTGACCAACGAGATCAAGGACCGCTTTTATAAGGCAAAATCACCCGATGAGGAAACCATCTCCATCATCGAGATCGGCGGCACCGTCGGGGATATCGAGAGCCAGCCGTTTTTGGAGGCGATCAGACAGTTTCAGGCAGAGATCGGCAGAGAGAACGCGATCATGATCCAGGTCACGCTGATCCCGTATCTGAAAGCTTCCGGGGAAATGAAGACAAAACCGACGCAGATGAGTGTCAAGAGCCTGCAGAGCATGGGAATCTGGCCCGACATCTTAGTCTGCCGTTCCGATTATCCGGTAGATGATCACATTCGTGAAAAGATCGCGCTTTTCTGTAACGTGAAAAAGGAACACGTCCTGCAGAATCTGGATGCCAAGTCCTTATATGAAGTTCCGCTCTTACTGGAAAAAGAAAAACTGGCACAGGCTGTTCTGGAATGCCTGCACCTGCCGTGTCCCGAGCCGGATCTGGATGCCTGGAAGCAGATGGTCAATGACCTGCATCATCCTTTGCATACGGTCACGATCGGCCTGGTCGGGAAATACGTTTCCCTGCACGATGCATACCTCAGCGTGGCGGAAGCGCTGAAGCATGCGGGAACCGCAAATAAGAGCGAGGTCAATATCCGCTGGATCGATGCGGAGGAAGTGACCGATGAAAATGCGGGAACGATCTTAAAAGACCTGCAGGGGATCCTGGTGCCCGGCGGCTTCGGAAGCAGGGGCATCGAGGGAAAGATCGCAGCCATCAAATATGTAAGGGAACATCGGATTCCGTTCCTGGGGCTCTGTCTTGGCATGCAGTTATCGATCATCGAATTCGCAAGAGGCGTGTTGGGATATGAGGATGCGGCAAGCACGGAGCTTACGGAGGATACGAAGCACCCGATGATCCATCTGATGCCCGATCAGGAAGGTGTCGTGGATCTTGGCGGAACCCTGCGTCTTGGTGCATATCCGTGCGTCCTGCAGAAAGGTACAAAGGCATATGCACTTTACGAATGCACAGAGGATGCAAATCTGATCCATGAGCGGCACAGGCATCGCTATGAAGTGAACAATGACTACCGGGAGGATCTGACAGAGCACGGCATGGTATTGTCAGGCGTATCGCCCGATAACCGGATTGTTGAGATGGTCGAGTTAAAGGAACATCCGTTTTTCGTGGCAACACAGGCACACCCGGAATTCAAATCCAGGCCGGATAAACCGCATCCGCTGTTTAAAGGCTTTGTGGAAGCAGCACTGCAATACGGAGGCTGTGAGTGAGCATGGGATCGCTGAGAGAAGAGTGTGGTGTTTTCGGTATTTGGAGACAGGGACAGGTTGATGTGGCCCATGACATCTATTACGGACTCATCGCGCTGCAGCATCGCGGACAGGAAGCGGCAGGGATCGCCGTATGCGACATGGAGGGCGATCTCGGAAATACCTGTCTGCATAAGGACATGGGGCTGGTATCGGAAGTGTTCTCCGGTGAAACCCTTAACAGGTTAAAGGGAAACGTGGGAATCGGTCATGTCCGCTATTCCACTACGGGGGAGAGCAGCGCCACCAACGCACAGCCATTATCATATCATTATCTGAAGGGCACCCTTGCCCTTGTACACAACGGCAATATCGTCAATGCCGCCGCGCTCCGGGAACAGCTCATGAGCGAGGGCGGTGTTTTTCGTGCCACATGCGATACGGAAGTTGTGGCGATGATGATCGCAAAAATGCGAGCGAAGACCGCTTCGATCGAGGAGGCCGTAAAGGCCGTTACCAAGCATCTGATCGGCGGTTATGCCCTGCTTGTGATGAGCCCGCGGAAACTGATCGCCATTCGGGATCCGCTCGGTTTAAAACCGCTTTGTATCGGCAGGGTAGAAGGCGGTTATGTGATCGCATCGGAAAGCTGTGCGCTCAGTGCAGTGAATGCCGCATTCGTTCGCGATGTCAGGCCGGGAGAGATCATCACGATCCGCGACGGGGAACTGTTCTCGGATGAAACGCTCTGTCATGAACGGCAGGCACATTGCGTTTTTGAATACATCTATTTTGCAAGACTGGATTCCGCCCTGGACGGTATCAGCGTTTATTCCGCAAGATTCCGTGCGGGTGAAATGCTCTCAAAGGCCAATCCGATCGAGGCTGATCTTGTGACCGGCGTGCCGGAATCCGGCATGACCGCAGCGGCCGGGTATGCATTTGATTCCGGGATTCCTTTTGTGCATGCCTTTCATAAAAACAGTTATGTGGGACGCACGTTTATCAAACCTACCCAGCAGGAACGCCTTACGGGTGTACACATGAAACTGAACGTGATCACGGAGGTCGTCAGGGGAAAGCGTATCGTACTCATCGACGATTCCATCGTACGTGGTACCACGATCGCCAATCTGATCACGATGTTAAGGCAGGCGGGCGCAACGGCCGTGCATGTCCGCATCAGTTCCCCGCCTTTTCTTTATCCGTGTTATTATGGAACTGACGTTCCGGATAACTCACAGCTGATCGCAAAACGGTGTTCGATCGAAGAGATCCGCGAACAGATCGGGGCGGATTCCCTGTCCTATCTGCGGATTGCGGACCTGAAAGAAATGACGGGCAACCTGCCGCTTTGCGCGGCGTGCTTTGACGGCCGTTATCCGACGGAAATATCTTAAGGGGGGCTGAAATGGAGGGAAATGTGAAACTCATTTTGGAAGACGGAACGGAATATGCAGGGACCGGCTTCGGGTGTATGGAAGAGAAGAAGCTGGAGCTCGTATTCAATACGTCCATGGTCGGATACCAGGAAATCCTTTCCGACCCTTCCTATACGGATCAGGCTGTCGTGATGACCTATCCGGTGATCGGAAATTACGGGATCAATGAAGATGATTTTGAAACAAAGCATCCCTCGATTGGTGCATTGATCGTCAGGGATTATACGGAGATCCCATCCAATTTCAGAAGCAAAATGTCCTTATCCGCGTATATGCGGGATAATCGTATTGCGGGAATACAAAACGTGGACACCCGCGAAATTACAAGAAAGATCCGCGATTACGGAAGCTGCAAGGCATTGCTGACAACGGAAACAACGGCAGAACAGGGCAAAAAGATCCTGCAGGACTGGGACTATGCAACGGATCAGGTCAGGCGTGTCAGCACACGGGAAATCCGCGTGATCGAGCCTGCGGGGACAGGAAACGGAATGCATGTTATTGCGATCGATTGCGGCATGAAGGAAAACATTGTCCGTTCCCTCCATGCAGCGGGCTGCAAAGTCACGGTCGTTCCGTTTGATACCGATGCCGGATCGATCCGTGCCATGAAGCCGGACGGCATCTTTATTTCAAACGGTCCCGGGGACCCGGAAAATGTGACGGAAACGATCCGGACCGTGAAGGCTTTGCACGGGTTCTGTCCGATCTTCGGAATCTGTCTGGGACACCAGATCCTGGCCCTGTCCTATGGGGCCAAAACCTATAAACTCAAATTCGGACACCGGGGCGGCAACCACCCGGTGAAAAACCTGCTTACCGGAAAACTGGAGATCACCTCCCAGAACCATTCCTATGCGGTAGATACAAACAGCATCGCCGGCACGGGATTGCAGATGACGCACGAGAATCTCCTGGATCATACGGTAGAAGGGATCCTTCACAGGGAAGATCGGGCGTTCAGCGTGCAATACCATCCGGAAAGTGCACCGGGCCCGCAGGATTCCCGGTATCTGTTTGCGGAATTTATCGCGGCAATGAAGGGAGTGGAACTGTATGCATAAGAGAACGGACTTAAGGCGGATCCTGGTCATCGGTTCCGGCCCGATCGTGATCGGACAGGCGGCGGAATTTGACTATGCGGGAACACAGGCCTGCCTGGCGCTTAAAGAAGAGGGATATGAAGTGATCCTCTGTAATTCCAATCCCGCTACGATCATGACCGATCCCGCCATGGCGGATAAAGTCTATATGGAACCGCTGACGCTGGAATACCTTGCAAAGATCGTGCGCAAGGAACGTCCGGATGCGATTTTGCCCGGAATCGGCGGACAGACCGGGCTGAATCTTGCGATGCAGCTGGCTAAAAAAGGAATATTGGATGAATGCCGCGTCGAACTGCTCGGCACGAAACTCGAGTCGATCGAAATGGCGGAAGACAGGGAAA
>JAFYDQ010000036.1 GCA_017544705.1 Lachnospiraceae bacterium
AAGGAATACCCGGTGGTCGTTGTGCCCACGGGGATCGATCTGTCACAATTCTATCCGATGCCGGAAGTCAGGGAGAGAGGCAATCTGATCTTTGAACTGAAACGCCGGATGGGACTTCGGGGCAAGACGATTCTGCTCGGTGTCGCAAACCCCTGGAGAGAACGCAAGGGGCTGTCGCAGTTTGTCAATCTGTCCAAAATGATCGATGACCGTACCGCGATCGTTCTTTTGGGGCTGGATGATGACCAGCTTTCCGAGCTGCCGGATTCCATCATCGGTCTGGCCAGAACGGACAGTATTGAGGAGCTGGTCGCGATCTATTCCATGGCAGATATTTACGTGAACTTAACCCTTGAGGATACCTTCCCGACGACCAATATCGAAGCGCTTGCATGCGGGACTCCCGTGATCACCTTTAAGGCGGGCGGCAGTCCGGAGAGTCTGGACGAGACCTGCGGGATCGTTGTGGAGCGGAATTCCATCCAGGGTGTCGTTGCCGCGATCGACAAGATCCGCAGCAGCCGCGGGATCTGCTATACACAGGAAATGTGCACGAGAAGGGCCGAGTACTACAGCAAAGAGTACCGGTTTATGGAATACATTCAGGAAGTCTATGATAATATTTAGAAAATTTGAAAAATCCATACTTTTCCTGATCAAGATGTTCGTGTACGCCGCATGTTTTGCGACGTTCTTTTTACTGTTCTCCATTGATAACCGCGAGATCATCGAATTATCCAGAACCGCAGCCGTAACGCTTTCCACATATGTGATCATTCTGGTGCTCTTAACCGGGATCTACGGCCGGTTTGACGTGGGCATGCGCAAGATGCGGCCGATCGTCTTTTCCCTGGCCCTGGCGCATCTGTTCACGGATCTGATCACATATCTGGAACTGTCGATCATGAAGACCAACGAGGCCAACAATACGACCTTTAAGTTGGAGAATCTTGGCATCCTTCTTGCCGTGATCGCGCTGCAGCTGCTGCTGATCATGCTGTTCACGAAGCTTGGGAATGCGTTTTATTTCTGGATCAACGGTGCGGAAAAATGCCTCATCGTCACATCGGAGGCAGAAGACGCAAAGCGTGTGGCAGCCGCACTGAAAGATTTCAGCAGGCGCTATGAGCTGCTGGGGATCGTTTCATACGAAAGTGCGGATCTGGAAGAGAAGATGCTTATGGCGGATACGATCGTCCTGTATGAGGTGCCGGTGGATGTGCGCACGGGGATCGTGAATTTCAGTTACCAGAACTTAAAAAATGTATATTTCAACCCGCATATCGCGGATATTCTCGAGCAAAATTCCAAATCCGTCACGGTGGATGACATTTCCTTTTTTGCTTCCCAGTTCCATACGATCACATTTGAGCAGCGGATCGTGAAGCGCCTGATGGACATCACCATTTCCCTCATCGGCCTGATCATTACGAGCCCCCTGTTACTCGGTGCTGCGATCGCCATTAAGAAAAACGACGGGGGAAAGGTTCTGTTCAAACAAAAACGCGCGACCGTACACGGAAAAGTGTTTGAGATCTACAAATTCCGGACCATGCACGAGAATGCGGGCAACTATTCCGTGAAAGACCATGATGACCGCGTGACAAAGCCCGGCAGGTTCCTTAGGAAATACCGGATCGACGAGCTTCCGCAGCTGTTCAATATCCTAAAGGGTGATATGTCGTTAGTGGGGCCGCGTCCCGAGATGCTTGAAAACGTGGAAGATTATACAAGAGAATTACCGGAATTCCGTTACCGCCTCAGGATGAAAGCGGGGCTTACGGGTTATGCGCAGATCATCGGCAAATACAATACCAGTTCCCGCGACAAACTGATGCTGGATCTGATGTATATTGAAAATTTCAGCATTTTACGGGACATCCAGCTGTTGTTCCAGACGATCCTCGTTCTGTTCAAGGCCGAGGATTCCACAGAGGCTTTTCACGATGAAGATTAGTGTGATCACCGTATCCTACAATGCGGAAGAGACGATCGCGGAAACGATCGAATCCGTCCTGCACCAGACCCTTTCGCCATTTGAATACATCATCAAAGACGGCGGATCGACCGATGATACGCTTAAGATCGCAGAAGGCTACGCGGATGATTTTGCCGCTGCCGGGATCACCTACCGGATCGTATCGGAAAAGGATGAGGGGATCTATGATGCGATGAACAAGGGGATCGCCATGGCAGACGGGGACCTCATCGGACTGATCAATGCCGATGACTGGTATGAGAAAACGGCCCTGGAACGTGTCAGTGAGGCTTATACTAAAGAACCTGCCGATCTGCTTTACGGGGACATCCGTATGTGGAAAGACGATCAGCATTCCTTTGTAAAGCATGCGAGAAACCGGAAATATGCCACGAGCAGGGACTGGAACCATCCGACGACCTTTATCACCAAAGAGATGTATGGGAAATACCGGTACAAAAACGAGACGATCCATGATGATTATGACCTGATCCTCAGGATGAAACGGGATCACGTCAGGATCACGGTCATTCATGAAGTGCTTGCCAATTTCCGCATGAACGGCATCAGCCATGAGAGAAATCTTGCATCGGCCATGAAACGGGCGCGCATCAAGTACCGGATATACAGGCAGAACGGCTATTCAAGACTGTATCTGATCGAATGTGTTGGCGTGGAGCTGGCCAAATGGATCATCGGGTAGAAAAAGCATGAGCGTGAAGACACTGACTTTTTATTCCAATTATTTCAACCATCACCAGAAAGCGTTATGCGATGCATGGTATGCGCTTCTTCGTGATGGCTTTACTTTTGTGGAAACGATGCCCATGGAGCAGTTCCGTGCCGATATGGGATGGGGGGAAGAAGATCCGCCCTATCTCCTTCGCACTTATGAAAGCGATGCGGCGTATCAAAAGGCCATGGATCTGGCGCTTTCTTCCGATCTGGTTGTCATGGGAACCGCACCGGAAGAATTTATCGAGGAGCGTTTAAGGCAGGATAAGATCATATTCCGCTATTCCGAGCGTCCGCTGAAGGAAGGCTTTATCAAGTTTTTTATTCCAAGGCTTACCAAAAAATACCTGCATCTGCATGTGCGCAACCGGAAGAAACCGATCTATATTCTGGGGGCTTCCGCTTTTACGTCGTTAGATTATCATAAGATGTTTCACAGCTATGAGGGAAAATGCTACCGCTTCGGTTATTTCCCGGAGCACATTCCCTATGATCCGGCTGCCCTGATGCAGAAAAAGAAGGATGCCGCAAACGGCAGTATCACGATCCTCTGGACCGGGCGCATGATCAATCTGAAACATCCGGAATTGTTACTGAAGGCGCTGTCACAACTGAAAAAAGAAGGGTATGATTTTCATCTTAAGATGGTTGGGGAAGGCCCCATCCGCGCCAAAATGGAACAGCTTGCAAGAGCCGGCGGCATAGAGGAATGCACAACCTTCCACGATTTTTACAAACCGCAGGAAGCCCGCGATCTGATGGCGGATGCCATGATCTATGTGATGACCAGCAACAAGCTTGAGGGTTGGGGTTCGGTGATCTATGAGGCTTTGAACGCAGGGTGTGCCGAGGTTGCATCCCATGCCTGCGGTGCCACGCCCTGGCTTGTAAAAGCCGGCAAAACCGGTCTGGTATTTAAGAGCGGAAGTGTTCGCGATTTAAAGAACAAATTGCAGGCACTTCTGGATCATCCCGAACAGATCGAAGAACTGGGAACGAATGCGTACCGGCAGATGTATGAACTCTGGAATCCAAAGACGGCAGCAGAGCGCGTGATCGCGCTTTGTGAATACATAGAAGAAGAACTCTCGAAGATGACCCCGCAGGAAAAGAAGGACAAGGGATACGCCGTTTCCGGCTCACCGTTTGATGACGGGCCCTGTGCCGTTGCACCCTTCCTGCCAAATGCATGGATCAGAAAAAATGAAAGCTGACGGAAAACCTTATAAAATCTTATATCTGATGGAATTTCCGATCGACCTGCCGGGCGGTGGGCAGATGTCCACGCAGACACTGTGTGAGGGACTGATGGGAGAGCAGTTTGCGCCCGTTGCGGTCTGTCCGCAACTTCTGACACACAAAGCGTCGGATTATCCGTTTGGGATCGTGGAATACGAGTCCGATGAAAATCGCGAGAAGCGCAGATTTTTAAGACTTTCGAACTTTTTTTCGAGGATCCGCTCGTTCTACCGGATCGTGCGGGATGAGAAGCCGGACCTGATCCATGTTTCCATGTCGGAATCCCTGATCACGTACGGGTTTTTGCGCTGCCTCGGTATTTTCCGAAAGATTCCGTTTGTTTATACGGACAGGGGACTTGCCTACGGATACCGGAAACATTCCAAGAAGTGCATTTTAATGACGTTAAAGCGCGCAGAGTACCTGATCTGTACGACGCATTTCAATGAAAACCTCTGGCTTAAGGAGGGCGTGAAAACTAAGGTACGGGTGATCCCGAACACGATCGGAAAGGTCTTTTCGGAATACGATGCCGCAAAACGGGATGAGATGCGCAGCCGGTACGGATTCTCCGACAAAGATTTCGTGATCGGCTTTGCCGGCAGGATCTCCGAAGAAAAGGACTGGGATTTTGTTCCCGTGCTGGTTGGAGCCCTTTGCGATGCCAGAGTGAACTTTAAAGTCGCGCTCGTGATCTCCGTTTATGAAGCGCAGGATGCGGCGATCGTGGAATCGATCAAGAGCCGGATCGCAGACAGGATCGGAGAAACCAACCTTCTCTACCTGCAGGATCTTTCACAGGATGAGATGGCGGACTATTATTATCTGCCGGATGTATTCGTGATGAGTTCGCTCTTTGAATCCTTCGGAAAAGCTGCGGTCGAAGCAATGAGCAGGAAATGTGCGGTTCTGTCCACATCTGTCGGCGGGCTGACGGAAGTGATCGGCAGGGAAGAGGATCTGTATACGAAAGAGGACACGGACCGGTTCGTACAGCGCATCATCGCGTTAAAGGATTCCCCTGAGATCCTTGACGACGAGCGGGAATACTTTTATCAAAGATACCGGGATAATTATACGTTGGAAACACATCTGAACAGACACAGGGAACTGTATCTTTCCATTCTGGACAAGGAAGCGTAAACTTTCCTCAGTGGACGGTAAAGCGGATATTTTGGATGGTAAGCTGCTCGTTTTGATGCAGCAGGACAGCAATGTAGCACGGAATGGGATCCGTGAGCGTCAGGCTTGCCTGTGTCTGATCGCTTGCCATATCTGCGGTTTGGACCGGTTGCAGAGCGGCATCAAGGATCTGTAACTGACCGACCGGGTGCGGATCGGACGGTATATATGCTTCGCCTGAAGTTTTATGCCCCATTTCGTAAGTCAAAGTCACATCACACGCACAGTGCGGTGCATCAAGCAGCGGACTGATCAGGACGTAATTATCATTTCCGTCGGTTTCCAGATACCCGTAAAGATCGATCTCACCGGCACACTGATAGCCGGCAGTATGTGCAAAATCAATGCTTTCATTCATGATCCGGTCATTCAGAGGGAAGCCGGCGCGGTCATCGAATTTGTTTTCGCCCGAAAGATAGAGATGATAATCTTCCACATCTCCTGCGAACTGATAGGAACTGCGCATATATTCCGAGAGGACATCTTCGGGCTGCGCATTCCAGGTAACGGCCAGAAGGTTTGCGTCACTGTAGAAAGCACGATCATGTGCGCACATATAGTTTTCACGCGCCCGAAGCTCATAGGTGCCGTCTTCATGTGCCTCAATGGAAACGACCTTTAGGGTGGGATCCAAACTTCTTGCGATCAGGCCGGCATTATCGTCATTCAGGAAAAAGACGGTATCAAGGCCCTGTTCTCTTGCATATGTGATCACTTCGCGGATTCCCTGCAGTTCTTCCGCATTTACCGCAAAGCTCTCCGGGATATTGATGTCAGCAACACCGATCGTACATAAGGTCAGCACGCCGATGGCAAGATAGAGGACCTGCCTGAGCAGTTTCCGCTCGATCTTCTCCATACAGGTCAGCATGATCGGCAGGGAGATCAGGATCGCGACAAAGCCCGGGAACAGATAACGTTCCGGAAAAGCATAATCACTGCCCGTACAGTCGGTCAGCCCCAGCACGCAGAAATTCCAGATATAGATCACGGTCAGATACCGCAGATGGTTGGAAAACGCATCCTTACGGAATGCAAATTTCAGATTGAAAATAATGATGATCAGCGTAAAGACGGAAAATGCAAACAGGATCAGCGTTTTGATCCCTGCAGCGGATAGCACGTCCGGGGTGTCGTGACCGATGAAAATGCTGAAATGTCCCCAAATGACATTGATGAAGTTATAGATGATGTCATGGGGAAGGACCAGCGTATATCCCGTGACTTTGGGCATGAATCCGGTGATCTTTCCAAGTCCCAGCCCTGTAAAATAGGAAATAAAAGTGGCACAGACCAAAATGACTTTGGATCTTGTGATATGTTTTAAACCGTCTTCCGAAAGGATCACTTCCAGTGCATAGCAGAGGACCACCGGAAGCAGGGCGATCAGCAATGTATAGGTGCCGCGCGAAAAGGCGGTGAGTGCCGTAAAGAATACATAAACGGCAAAGAGGACTTTATAGCGGATGCTCTTCACTTCTTCGCCGGCATAGAAGAACAGATCGATGGCAAGGAGCGGAACGAGAACGCAGACATTATAAAAGCTGCATTCAAAGAACATCATGGTGGTATACTGCAGCATACCCATGCGGTACGGGATCAGATAGAGCAGGATCGCCGCATAGCAGTAAGCCCTGCTGACATTCATGTGACGGACGATGTCCGCGATCACGATGATGGTGATGATGACGAACAGGATATTGGAGATCCCGTAGGATAAAAAGATGTTTTTGGTCAGCCCGTATAAAGGCATGGCAAACAGACACGAGGTGTCTATATGCAGAAATGTTTCCTCGGAATAGAACGGGATCACAAAACGGCCCTGTTCCCACATGTGGATCGTATGGGAATAGAGCATGGAAGCGTCATGATCGATCCAGCTTTTGCAGCAAAACAGATTCAGCCATGCAATGTAACAAAACTGGAATGCGGTTAACAGGAACAGAACTGCTTCCGTGCCAGTTTTCACGTTCCAGTACGATCTGTTGAGATATTTGGAAAATACGGACCCTTCTTTCATCATAAGTTGTATTATACAATACTTTTTCGCGATATGATATAATAATTCCCGATGAATAAACCGAAATCGGAAAAACCGAATCTTTTCGCAAGTTTCTTGGAATATTTCTACGGGAACTTTGTGGTGCTGCTGCTGGGCTTTATTTCCCTGCCGCTGATCACGCGTGTCATGTCGACGGAGGAGTACGGCCGTACGGCCATGTTCACCTCTGCCGTATCCATTATCTATATTTTTGCCATCCTGGGTCTGGACCAGTCCTATATCCGGTACTTCTATAAAGAAGGCGTCAATAGAAAACGGCTGTTATTGCAATGCTTGACCTATCCGTTTCTGCTGATCCTCCTTCTGGCAGGCATCTACATTTTCTTTGCGGATTTTTTCAATGCCTTTCTGTTCGGCCGTTCCGGATGGGATATTACGATCCTGGTGGTCGCTTATACCGTGATCTCGGTATTTGAGCGCTTTGTCTTCCTGAACATCCGGATGGAGCAGAACGGAAAGCTTTATTCCAACCTCAATATCGTCTCCAAGGTCCTGTATATCGCGTTCATTCTGCTGTTTGTCAGGTTGATCGGAGACGATTTCCGGGTCGTTCTTTATGCGATGACGCTGCCGCTTGCGATCGTGACCGGGATCTGCTATGTACGCTATTTCTACGTCAACAGGAAGAACAAAGCAGAGGCACATGCCGTAGAGACGCGGGAGCTGCTGCGCTACGGTCTGCCGTTTGTCCCGATGCTGTTGATGGAATGGCTGCTCTCTTCCATGGACAAATGGTCCGTAAAGATCTTTAACGGCTTCTCCGAGGCCGGGATCTATTCCTCTGCGATGCAGATCATGACGATCCTGCTGACCTTTAAAATAACATATGTTGCATTTTGGTCACCGGTGGCCATGGAAAAGTACGAGCAGGAACCGGAAGAGGTCTGTAAGCCGTTCTTTGCGGATATGTTCGGCAAGGTACAGTTCCTGTGTATGGTGGCCGCCTTTTTGCTGACGATCCTGCGCGGTGTGATCGTCCTGATCCTCGGGGCCGATTACCGTGAGGCGATCGTCCTGATCCCCTATTTAAGTCTCATGCCGGTCCTGTCCATCCTGTTTGAGATGACAGGCCAGGGCCGTAAATTTGTGGGGAAGGCCAAGTATCTGAATTATGCTTCCCTTGCTGCCATCCTTTGCAACCTGACCGGAAATGCGCTTCTGGTGCCGCGCCTTGGCGGAATCGGGGCAGCAATGGCGACGGCCGTAACTTATGTGGTCTATTTCCTGATCGGAACGTATTTTTCCGTAAAGTGCTACCCCGTCAGATACGATCTCAAAGTGCTTGGAATATCATCTGTTATCTACATGGCTTATGCCACGTATGCAACGTTTACCGGTCAGATGTGGCTGTCTGTTGCCATCGGATGCGTGGCACTGCTCATTCATTGCGTGCTGAACCGTAAAGTGCTATGCTCGCTGTGGAAACTGCTCCTGAAGATGTTTCAGGGCCGTAAGATGAGAAACGATCAATAGAATGAAACAATTACTGAAATGGAAAAAAGAATACGGACTTGTGCTGCTGATCGGGGTGCTCTTGGTGCTGATCCTTGCAAATGCCGCGTTTTCTTACCGCGACCTTACAAGGCTTGTTCCCATGACCACAACCGTTAACCAGCTGCCGTATCAGATCGGCTATCCGGAAGAAGGCGCATACCCGGGGGCGATCCTGCCGCTGATGGTTTCGGGCAAGACGGTTTATACGAAAGATGACATTCAGCACTTTGAATTTGACATGAGCGACCCGGAGGCGCCGTGGGAACATGCGCTGAATTCGATCTATTACGGATTAAATTCCAGAAATCTGCTGTCGGCTATGGATGCGAAAGTAATCGCGGATGACAGCCTAAATGATCTTCAGATCTCAGAGGAGGTCACGGGCAAATGCGTGGATCTCGGGTTTTCCAATGATACCTACCGCTATTCCCATGCCGTGAACGACATTCCGGAGGAATACGGCAATTATTTTCATTATTACTACATCTACACGGCAAACGGTGCGCCCATGCATATCTATCTGGGCGCATCCGACCCGCTGTCCTTAACGCCGGATGGAGAAGAGGAACTCTATGCCATCTGGCAGAAGAAAGAACAAGGCTGCGGGGAAGACCTATATATCTTTGACCGTGAATTTTACGAGAAGGAGGTGGCGCCGTGAGTCTGTCTGTTCTGATCGCACAGATCGAAGCGCAGGTAAGTGCGGCCGCCTTTGTCAGACAGGCGCTTACGATCCTCCTGCTTACGGTATACGGCTATGTATTGATCAGTGCGCTCTGCAGTGCATGGAGTTTCAGACGCAGGGTGCTCTTTTCCTATCCTGCCGGGCTCAGTGCGTTTGTATTAACGGTGTTTCTGCTTGTGATCTGTAAGATCCCCTATCATACCGCAACCGTCGTGATCGCAGACCTTGCAGCACTGCTTCTGGTGCTTGCCGTGATCTTCCTGACAAGATACGAAAAGGATGTCCGCCGTTTTGCAACCCTTTGGGACTGCAAACCGATCGAGGCGATCATCGCGATCGTTCTGATCGATTCAGCGATCCTGCTTTCGTGCTCCGGGATCCTTAGGGTTGCCCTTTCCAACGATTCGATGTTCAACTATACGTTTTATCCGGACATGATCGTTCATTACGGGGGATTGCGTTCCAATTTCAATACGTTCTTAACAGATGTGGGGCCGGGGTCTGCCATGATCGGCACCCTGCCGTACTTATTCGGTTTCCGGGAGATATTTGGCCTGCAGCATATGCTGAACCTTGATTTTCTTGCGATATTCGGCGTTGCGCTTTATGAGAAATGCGGCATGGAGAAAAAACGGGTCAAAGTGCTGCTGTCCGTACTGGGTGTCCTGTTGCTATCCTGTTCTACGCCCTATCTGCTGATCTCCAAATGGATCCTGGCCAATGATTACTTTGCGGTGTTCATGTTTCTTTGCGTCTATCTGGCTGATTTCGGGAGCGAATCCGGAATTGGGGAAGAGGAGAGAACGGATGCGATCCGCCTGCTCTGTCTGTTCCTTGCGGTCCTTTCGCTGCTTCGGATCGAAGGAGGCGTCTATGTGGTCCTCTTTGTGATCGCAGCTTCCGTAAGGAAGATCGGACGAAAACAGCTGGCATTCGGCATGCTCTTACCCGCAATGTTCCTGCAGATCCTGTATGCGTTCCGGATCTTTGTCACCATGGACATCATTGCGCCTTATCGTTTCCTGACGGAAGAAAAAGTCATTCTGATGCTGATCGGCATGGCCGCAGCGCTGGTATATCTGCTCGTGATCCGGGACCGTTTCTTTATCGGGATGCAGAAATACTTCGGACCGTGGATCATAGTGGGACTGGTTGCGATCAATCTGTTTTTGTGCGTAAAAGAACCGGCGGCCTATCTGGAAAACATGAATGCCTTTGTACAAAACATCCTGCACGAGGGCGGCTGGGGGATTTTCCCGGCAACCGTTGCTGTTTTGTATCTGCTGTCTTTAAATAAAGCCTTCCGGTTCCATTTCTGGGATCTGATGGCGTTTGCATACTTTTTCTATGCGCTGGCAGTCAGTTTCATGCGGGAAGGCGGTCTGCAGACGGGGCCCGGTGATTCGGGGAACAGGGTATTGCTGCAGGCAGTGCCGCTGCTGCTGTTTGCGGCGCTGATCCATGTCGTACAGGCAATATCCGGTGGGAAAACGGAAGAACAAAAGAAATGACTAAGGTCTTACATAAAGCGTGCCGCAGGGTACGCTTTTTTCTGTGAATTGCTGATCCCTGATGTACTGATACAGATGGCCGTCCACGTCGTTTGCATTGGGAACGGGATCGGCTTCCACATCTCCGCATGTTTCATAGCTTCCAATGGCGTCATTTAAGAGCAGGATCACATCCGGATATTTATCCGGGTGCAGTTCATAATAGTTTTTCAGTTCGCCTGAGTCCATGGAGGAACGCCAGGAAGAGAAGGAAGCACAGTGCATGTCGGTAGCAAGATATCCCCAGGGAAGCAGCTTGGAAAAGAGAATCTGATCATGCGTTCCGTCCGGATAGCCGGCCATGGTGCAGTCGCTTTGCAACACGGAGAGAACGGATTCATAATCCGTAAGGTGTTCCGGTGTTGTTAAGATCCCGGCAGCAGGGCCGTCCGGGATACGGCACGTTAAGCGCGATATCGCGTCGTCGCGGTAAATGTTGACCAGACGGAGCGTGATCGTCAAAATCAGGGCCGAAAGGATCACGGCATACAGCGGCGCATAGAGCAGGAGGCGCATCTTTTGATCCGGCTTATCTCCTGACCAATGCAGAATATCCTCCGCGCAGCCAAGGATCATTGCAGGTGCCACGATGCACGCAACAGCAAATCCGATCGCCTCCGTATAAACGGAAAAACCGCTTGAAGTATAGGTATAGCAATAGGATAAGCAGGCGCCCGGCAGGACAAACAGGACAAACAGACGGGTATTCGGCTTATCCTGCAAAAAGAACAGGGGAAGGGCAAACAGGACCAGTGCGATCTGCACGTAGCCGGTATGCCCGATGCATCCTGTAAACAGGCAGAAAAAAGCGATCACGTCCGCAAAGACCAGAACGATCCGGCATTTTGCGATGATCCCTGTACGGACCTTAAGCTTTGTAAAGTGTTTCAACACGGCAATCACGATCGCCAGAAAGATCAGCAGGAAGCAGATATATACGATCCGCCCGAAGGTATCGGACAGATTCTGAAAACAGTTCCGAAGCGCCACATAGAGGGTCGTCTCGTCATGCTCCTCATCTGACAGCACAAAGGGTAACGACTGAAGCAGCGCCGATGGGGACAGACGGGAGAACAGATATAAACAGAACGGGAGAGCAACCGTCAGGATCCCGTACAGGTGATGCAGCAGTATATGCGGGATCTGCAGGGCTTTGATCTGCTTTTGGCATTTTCCGGACACAAACGGCATGACCGACCCCGCATGGAGCAGGAGAAGGAACGCGGCCGCCAGGAAATAGACGATGGCCATCAGGGGCATGGATAATACCAAAACGGCATAGGAAGCACCGCCATAGAGCAGAAACCGGCCGGCAGATTTGCCGGCATCACGCATTTGCAGAAAATGCAGGATGCAAAGGAAACTGACAACGGCGGATAATACCGATACGGCATAATAGGAAAACGTGATGATATTTAAATGTGTGTAATAAAGAAACAGGAGTGCACTGAATAATGCTACCGTACGCCGCGTTTCTTTGGAAAGGACGAAAAAGACCATAAAAGCAACGGCCGTGGAGACCAGTACATACAGGATCCGGAAGGTCAGAAGGATCCCGTTGTTTGAGCCGGTGATCAGGCGGAAGAGTGCCACGAACGGCAGCAGGAAAATACTGTTTAACTGTGTGGGGTACCATTCTTCCAGAAAGGGTACATCCCCCTGCAGGAAGCGGTATGCGATCGAATAATAGAACGATTCGTCGGACCAGCAGAAGCCAAAGCAGGCACGTAACAGCAATATAAGTCCCGAAAGAGACAGCAGGATCTTCGGATATTGTTTGCGGATCAACATGCGCATGGACTGCTCCTTTATTGTACTTGGAGGGCGATTGTGCTATAATTTGGCTTGCGTTTTATATCACTATCGTGGATTATTCTAACGTATTTTATGAGAACTTTCAACGAACGGAGGACTTGGGATCGTGAGTCTGTATGAGAAAATCATAAACAGGGAAGAAAAAATATCGCTGGTGGGGCTTGGCTATGTCGGCATGCCGATCGCGGTCGCATTTGCGAAGAAAGCCGATGTGATCGGTTTCGATCTCAATGCGGAAAAGATCGCGGCCTATAAGAGCGGTGTCGATCCGACAAAGGAAGTCGGCGATGAAGCCATTGCAAAGACCACGGTCGCATTCACGTCAGACCCCACGGAGCTCCAGAAAGCAAAATTCCATATCGTGGCCGTGCCGACTCCGATCAATCTGGATAAAACACCGGATCTGTATCCCGTGGAATCCGCAAGCCATCTGCTTGGCAAGAACCTGACAAAGGGTTCGATCGTGGTCTATGAATCAACGGTCTATCCGGGCGTGACGGAAGATATCTGTGTACCGATCCTCGAAGAGGAATCGGGCTTAAAGTGTGGCACGGATTTCAAGATCGGTTATTCCCCGGAGCGCATCAACCCGGGCGATAAGGTACACCGCCTGGAAAACATCAGAAAGATCGTTTCCGGCATGGATGAGGAAACGCTTGATGAGATCGCGCACGTTTATGAGATGGTCATCGAGGCAGGCGTGCACAGGGCAAGCTCCATCAAGGTGGCGGAAGCCGCCAAGGTTGTGGAGAACTCACAGCGTGACATCAATATCGCCTTCATCAACGAGCTGGCAATGGCCTTTG
Organism: Lachnospiraceae bacterium; assembly: GCA_017544705.1. Classification (GTDB taxonomy): domain Bacteria; phylum Bacillota; class Clostridia; order Lachnospirales; family Lachnospiraceae; genus UBA2868. The sequence goes on from JAFYDQ010000036.1 coordinate 13,547, forward strand.
ACCGCATGGGGATCGATACCAATGAGGTCATTGACGCGATGAACACCAAATGGAACGCTCTCGGATTCAGACCCGGTCTTGTTGGCGGGCACTGCATCGGCGTGGATCCGTATTATTTTATCTATGAGGCGGAAAAGCTCGGCTACCATTCCCGCCTGATCTCTGCGGGAAGACAGATCAACGATGACATGGCGGGCTTTGTGGGCGACCAGATCATTAAGCAGATGGTGCTGGCCAACAAACAGGTTAAGTCCGCCAAGATTGTATTCTTTGGTGCGACTTTTAAGGAAAACTGCCCGGATGTGCGTAATTCCAAGGTCATGGAGATCTTAAAGCATCTGGAAAACTTCGGGATCCGCCCGATCCTTGTGGATCCGGAAGCAGATCCGAAGGAAGTGGAGCGGACTTATCACTATCCGCTCGCAACGGAAAAGGAAGCTTATGACGCAGACTGCATCGTGCTTGCGGTCGCGCATGATACCTATAAACAGCGGACACTTTCGCAGTGGGATGCATTCTTCAAGAACTGCCCCACGGCAGAAAAGGTCATCATCGATATCAAGGCGATCTTAAATTCGGCCGAAGTCAGAAAGGCCGGATACGGGTATTGGAGACTGTAGGATGGGTCTGATTCTGAACGCGGATGATTACGGGAAGAGCAAAGAGGTCAACCGTGCCATCCGGGAATGCTTTCAAAAGGGCTGTATTGACCGGACCACTCTGATGGTCAATATGCCGGATGCGGCAGAGGCCGTAGAGGATGCCAGGCGGGAAGGCTTCGCGGACAGGATCGGCATTCACTTAAATCTTACGGAAGGAATGCCGCTTACGGAAGAGATCAGAAGCAATCCGCTATTTTGCGATGCGCAGGGAAGATTTCACGCCGGATTCCGCCAGAATAAAATCAACCGGCTTTATATGGACAAAACGTCCTTAAAACAGGTTTATGCAGAGTTAAACGCGCAGATCCGGCAATATGCCGCCTTTGATCTGACGCTGTTTCATATCGACAGTCATCATCATATCCATACGGATTTCCCCATTTATTCCGTTTTAAAAAAGCTGGCACAGGAATACCGGTTTTCTTCGGTGCGCTTAAGCAGGAATCTGTACCATGGCGGAAGTGGCGCAAACAGGCTCTACAAGGCGTGGTATAACCGCTCCGTTGGCAGGATCTGCGAGACGACCACGGATCTGTTCGGCTCCTTCCTGGATCTGCGTCATTACGGGCCGGAAGAAAACAACATGGGCTTATGCCGTGACAGACAGGTAGAGATCATGCTGCACCCTATGTACGACGAGAACGGCACCCTGATGGATACGGACACCCCCATGGAGGAAGTGTCTGCGTACATCAAAGGGCTGATTGGGTGACATAAGGTTGTTTTTCTGTTGCAATGATGCTATAATATGGTTAACTATGTGAAAATGCGATAACTATGGAGGTTTCTATGCGCACATATTTGGTAACGGGCGGCGCCGGATTCATCGGATCCAATTATATTCATTATATGTTTGACCGGTATGACAATGACATTCGGATCATCAACGTGGATGCGCTGACCTATGCGGGAAACCTGGAAAATTTAAGCGATATAGAAAAAAGGGATAATTACACTTTTGTCAAAGCGGATATCTGTGACCGGGAAGCGATCGAAAAGATCTTTGCCGAAAACGAGATCGACAGGGTCGTTCATTTTGCGGCAGAAAGCCATGTGGATCGCAGCATCCGTAATCCCGAAGTGTTTGTGCAGACAAATGTTTTAGGAACGCAGGTCATGCTCAATTGTGCCAAGGCGGCCTGGGAGCAGGAAGACGGCAGTTTTAAGCCGGATAAGAAGTTTCTGCATGTTTCCACCGACGAAGTGTACGGATCGCTGGATGAAGGCGACACCTATTTCTACGAGACAACACCGTATGATCCGCACAGCCCGTACTCGGCAAGCAAAGCGTCTTCCGATATGGTGGTGAAAGCCTACATTGATACTTACGGTTTCCCGGCAAACATCACGAACTGCTCCAATAACTACGGCGCATACCAGTTTCCCGAGAAGCTGATCCCGCTCATCATCAACAATACGCTGCAGGGGAAGAAACTGCCGGTATACGGTGACGGGAAGAACGTCAGGGACTGGCTCTATGTCATGGACCATGCCAAAGCGATCGATATGGTCTGCGAAAAGGGAAAGATTGGCGAGAAATACAATATCGGCGGTCATAACGAGAAGCAGAACATTGAGATCATCAAGATCATCATTGATACGATCGCGGAAATGCTCCCGGATTCGGATCCGAGAAAAGCACATGTGAATTATGACCTGATCACCTATGTGACGGATCGTAAGGGACATGACAGAAGATATGCGATCGCACCGGACAAGATCAAAAAAGAGATCGGCTGGGAGCCGGAGACCATGTTTGCAGACGGTATCAAGCTTACGATCCAATGGTACTTTGCACATCAGGACTGGATGCAGCATGTGACCAGCGGTGATTACCAAAAGTATTACGAGGAGATGTACCAATGAAGGGAATCATTCTGGCCGGAGGAGCGGGAACCAGGCTTTATCCGCTGACAAAGGCCGTTTCGAAACAGATCATGCCGGTTTATGATAAGCCGATGATCTATTACCCGCTGTCGATCCTGATGCTGGCGGGAATCCGCGAGATCCTGATCATTTCGACACCGCGGGATCTGCCGGTATTTGAAGAACTTCTGGGAAGCGGTGAACAGCTGGGACTTAAGATGTCCTATGCCGTACAGGAGCAACCGCGGGGCCTTGCCGATGCGTTCATTATCGGGGACAGCTTTATCGGAGACGATCAGGTAGCACTGATCCTCGGGGACAATATCTTCTACGGACAGAGCTTTTCGGCGCTGCTTAAAGAAGTTGTAAAACGTAAAAAGGGCGCAACGATCTTCGGGTATTACGTCAGAGACCCGAGAGAATACGGCGTCGTGGAATTTGATGAGAACGGGATGGCGCTTTCCATTGAAGAAAAGCCGGTCAATCCTAAATCAAATTATGCGGTTCCGGGCCTCTATTTTTACGATAATGATGTCGTAGAGATCGCCAAGAACGTGAAACCGTCCGCTCGTGGCGAGATTGAGATCACCAGTGTCAATAATGTGTATCTGGAACGGGGGGATCTGCACGTTGAGACGCTGGGACGAGGATTCGCCTGGCTGGACACCGGCAATCATGACATGTTACTGGATGCGGCCAATTTCGTGGCGGCTTTCCAAAAGCGGCAGGGTATGTATATCTCCTGTATCGAAGAGATCGCATTCAGGAGAGGCTTTATTACCAAAGAGCAGTTACTGATACTTGCCGAGCCGCTGCTGAAAACGGAATACGGTAAATATCTGACAGAAGTTGCAAAAGGACTGTAAGACATAACGAACGGATGACCGGGCATGAGGGGCCGGGGACTTCCGTATAACAGTTTCCACTATAAATGATTAAAAAGGGGAAAAGGGGAAATGAAAAAAAATAAGGGTTTGGAATTCGAACGCACGGAGATCTCGTGGGATGAATTTGCAAAAGAAATATCCGGGAACCGGCCGGATCAGGACGAGGGGGATAAATACGAATGGGACAGACCGCTCGTAGATGAAACCTGGTCAGTGGATGATCCGGTAACGGGAGAGCTTCCGAAGATCCCGGAGGATAAGCCGAAGGAAACTCCGAAAAAGGAGCCTGTATCCAAGGGCTTAACGGGGCTGCTTCCCAGTGAAGACGCGATCTACAATGCGACGCTGAACGAGGATCTGGACCTGTCCGCGGCAATTTCCAGAAAGCTGAACGCCGTGGCGGAATCGCATCCGGTTGATGAACAGGCGATCCGTTCTTCCGTCGATCAGAAGATCGTGATCAAATCGGAAGAGCTTAAAGGCAAACGTGAAATGCAGGACGGTGCGCCAAAGCGCAAGGTCAGAAGACGGATCCCCAAGAGCACCGATCCCGAAAAGGGCAGGCGTCTGAGCGCAGAAGAGAAAAGAAATCTGAAATATAAACATACCGAATTAAAAGAAGATCCGAAAATGAGCGAATTTCGCGAGCGCTCCATGAACTGGAAGGATGGCGCGAACGAAAACGGCACACATCAGGGAGAGGGCGAAGCGGCAGATCTTTCCGGTGCTTTCTCCAGAATTTTCACGCATTTTAAGCGATATACGGCACTCGAATGGGTTTCGGTGGTTTTGGCTATTATCATTGTGGCATCGTCTGCAATGACTACTGCCGTATATGCCAACTATAAAGGCGAGCAGAACCGGGCGAAAGCGATCGCTTCGCTCAAACGTTTTGAAGAAGCCGACGAGCAGCGCGTGGCCGAAACGGTTGTAGAGGAAGAGGAAACGGCCGCCGTCAGCGCACCGGAACAGGCAGTGGAGATCAAGAGCCTGTCGCTCGTCTTAACCTCTGTGGAGAAGGATCTGAAGATCAAACTGGTCGACCAGGACGATTCACTCGTAAAGAACCTTCCCTGGGGTGTGACCATTACGGATAAAGACGGTAAAGTTTCCGATAATGACGATGATGACGAAGACGGGATCATCTATTTAACGGATATCGGAGCCGGTGATTATTCCGTAGCCCTCAAACCTTCGGACGCACTTGCGGATTATATCCTGCCGCAGTCGGCACAGACCGTATCCGTTAAGGCGAAGGTGGAATACAAGGTCATCGCCAATATCAAAGACGAGATCAAGTCGGAGAAAGAAGTCAACGCAGCCGTCGAGGATAACGGCAATAAACCCGCGGATGTGGAAACAACCACGGTTACCGATACCGTTGAGTGGGTGGAATCCACCAAGACAGCCAACGGGGATGCATGGGTAGAAACACCGGTTTATCTGGATTACACGGGAATCGGAACGGCTGCAAAAGGATTCAAAAACACACTGGTTGCTGCACTTCATTCCCTGTCTGCAGGGATCAGAAAGAGTTACAACACGGTCATCGGTACACCGCTGTATGTAGCGCAGGCGGATCCGGAACCGTCAGGAGAGCCGACGGGAGAACCTGCACCGACGGGAGAACCGACGGGAGAGCCGGAACCGACAGGAGAGCCGACACCGACAGGAGAGCCGACGGGAGAGCCGGCACCGACAGGGGAACCGACACCGACGGGAGAGCCGACGCCGACAGGAGAGCCGACGCCGACGGGAGAGCCGACACCGACAGCAACCCCGACCCCGACGCCTACACCGACGCCGGCAACAAAGATCGCAGTAACCAAGCT
>JAFYDQ010000037.1 GCA_017544705.1 Lachnospiraceae bacterium
CCAGGATCAAACTCTCATAAAAAGTTTAATTCTTGGAATCAGCGCTAGCTAATTCGTCTTTACTTTAGGTTTTGTTCGAAATATATTCATAGGAATTCTGTAATTGCTTCGCAATTACTTGGCGGCACATCCGCTTTGCGGATATGTCGCATATTTCGGGGTTGGTTGTACTGTTTTATTTTCAAGGTACAAAAGCAGTTGCAGCCAATTAGGGCCGCAACTGCTATACTATAACACCTATGTATGTCTTCGTCAAGGGATTTTTTTAAGAATTTCACCTATTTTTTCCCTGTCTGAATAAACCGGATCAGTTCCTCGATGTCATCGAATTCATCATAGTCCCCCATGATCCCCTCACGATGATAGACAATCCCCGCCTTCTCATTGATCTCAAGCCGGTCGAGAAGACTTTCAATCCCGTAACGGCGTACATATTCCGTAAAAGCAAGGGGTTTGATTTTTTCGGCGAACAAGCCTTTTCTGCAATCCCTGTCATCACATACCCAGCACCCCGGGATGTTTTTTTCAAGACAGCACTTCCGGTTCTGACACCACTCGGCATCCTTACACCAGGACAGATCCATAAATCCGTCCAGCCTGCAGCCCTTGCACTCCACATTCTCCGAACATAAACAACAGGCCAGGCCGCACCTTGCGATCCCCAGTTCTCTTTTCATCCGTTCCCGGTCTCCTTTGCGCTCTTCTAGATAAATCTGATCAGAATCATATATACGATCGTTCCAAGCAGAATGCTCAAAACCGAATTTCTCTTCCATGCCTGCATTCCTACTACGGAAGCTCCTGCGATCACGGGGAAGAATCTGTAAAATGCTTTGACAATGGTTTTTCTTCTGTTCAAGACCGAGTCGGATTTCCCACCTTTATAAGTACAAAAAGGGTATAGACTATGTCCACACCCCTTCTTCTCTCAACTGATACAGATATCAGAACAGCCGGAATGTATCCGTTCCGAGATTATCCTTAATGACCAGATCCAGGGACCGTATGGAATCCGCCAGATCATTGTCCATCTCAAAGATCAGAACCACATCCTCCGCCGCACCGGCAGGGATCGTAGCGTTAAACTGGCTGAAGCTGTCCATCAGGACCGTGACGGTTTCATTGATCCGCTTCTCGTGATTGACAACCAGCCGATACTGCTTCCCGGCATTTAAAATATCGCAGAGCACATCGACGTCACTGTTGTTTTCCAGAGAAAACCGAAGGACGGTCAGCTTCTTTCCCTCTCTGGCGGCCATGGAGATCAGCCAGGAATTATCCGGATGCTCCGGATAAATATCACAGAGTTCGAAATCCTTATATACCACATCAACGCCCTGCAGGTTCAGACAATCCCCGATCGCTTTGGTCGAAAACGTCTGCTCTTCCGCATCCGGTTCATCCATACCGGAATCGTTACCCTCCATTTCCGACAGATCTTCAAACGATAATTCATCAGCCGGTGTTCCTTCCGGCTCCTCCGGTGCTTCCTCCTGCACTTCCGGCGTAGGTGTCACTTCCTGCGGTGCCGCCTCTTCTTCCGGCTCCCTGATCGCATCCGGATTCATGAGTCTGATGCCATTACGGTCATATTTTTTCAACAGTCCCGCAGCATACTCGGCAATAAGCCCTGACTGCTCTTCCGTCAGATCCAAACTTGCAAACATTCCGCAGCCACAGAAAGCACAAAGCAGAACGGTACAAAGCAGAACAACCGTGCACTTAAGAACCATATTTACTTTGTCTGTTCCGTGTGTTCGCATTCTTCCCCCTGTTCCATATCGAACCAAAAGGCAACACCGTTATCATAATTGGTAACACCGCACGCCCGGTTTAACGACTCCGCGATCGCCTTCACGATCGAAAGACCGATCCCCGATCCGCCGTATTCCCGCGTGCGCGCCTTATCTACTTTATAAAACTTTGTCCACAATTGGTCAAGCGATTCTTCCGGGATCGGCTCTCCGGTATTAAACACATTAAGACGAATGACACCGTCCAATGGATCGGCATGGATGTCAATCACCTTATCTCCCTTCGCATAATGGATCGCATTGGACAGATAATTATTGACCACCTGCTCGATCATGAGCGGATCGGACCATACATACAGCGGATCGGACGGACTGATATGCACGGTGATCTCATTCTTTTTGATCAGGATATCATCCGCCTGCACGCAGTCCCTGACAAGTTTCATGAGATCAAACCGCTCAAACGTCACCACATCCCGCCCGCTCTCAATCTGATCAAGCATCAGCAGTTGCTGCACCATCCGGTTCATCTTGGATGCTTCATCCATGATCACTTCACAATAGTAATCACGGCTCTGTTCATCCTCGTTCACACAATCCTTCAGGCCTTCCGCATACCCCTGGATCACTGCGATCGGCGTTTTCAGTTCATGCGACACATTGGAGATGAACTCCCGGCGCATGTTTTCCATTTCCGTCTTGCGCTCGATATCCAGCTGCAGTTCGTTGTTCGCCGTTTTGAGTTCGGAAATGGTCTGCTCAAGATTTTCGGACATCTTGTTGATCGAGCGTCCCAAAACGCCGATCTCGTCGTTTCGTCCGCTTTCATCATATTTTGCGTCAAAATCAAGCCTGGCCACCCTCTCGGAAATATCCGCCAGTTTCATGATCGGGCCCGTGACTTTGCCCGCAAAGAGAGAGGATAAGGCCACGCCGATCACGATCACCGCGATACCGGCATATGCAAGAAAACGATTGGCGATCCTGGCACTCTCCTTGATCGACTCTAAGGGCGTACGCATAAAGATCATGTTGTTGTTGGCGAGCAGTCCCCAGAGCTCGATGAACTCCATGTTCATGGCCGGATCCATGCTCCGCTGCACATACAGATTATCTTCCGCATAGAGCGTATCCGCCTTGTCCGCGCCCCGAAAGAAGTATCCAAGCAAGCGGTCCGTCAGATTCCTGTTATCCTTTACGGTTGAAAGAATGGTTCGCGTATCCGAATCCAGGATCAGAATCTCCAGGTTATCTCTGGCCGCGATCTGTTCAAACGTTACGCTAAAATCATCCGAGCGGATGTCGCCTGCTGCCGCAGCATTGTTGATCCGGTTATAGGCGCCGATGATCGCCGTTTTTTTACTGCTGATGTAAAAATCATCCAGCAACAGCGTATTGGCCAGAAAACACACCACGATCGCAAGGGCCAGCAGCATGGAAAAGATCAGGGCAAATTGATTTTTAATCGAATGCTTCATGTTATCCTTTTTGCCTCTGCACCCTTGCATACATTTTCTGCATGGTCAGCCCCTGCACGATGGTTGTGAAAAATACGATCGCATAGGTGCAGCCAAGAACGATATGATAGTCCGATGGAGCGATCATGGAAGCAGTACTCATGGCAAGCGCAATACACAGGCCTCCTTTGAGTCCTCCCCAGGTAAAGAGCAGTGTGAAATTCTTCCGGCTGAAATGATCCGGAAGCGGTCCCGTTAAGAATGTGGACCCCAAAACCGAACCGGCGCGGCCAAACGTATTGCAAAGGATCGCCGTTACGGAAAGCAGGATGACGCGCGGCATCTGCAGGATTCTTACAAAAGAGAATCCGAGGATCACATAGAGAATAGAATTGAGCAGATGATCGATGATCTCCCAGAACGCATCAAATTCACCAAGATCCCAGCCTCCCCGTTTCTCCTCTTCCCGTCCGCGAAAGCTTGCAAACAGTGCCCCGCACACAACGGATGCGATCGCACCGGAACAATCGAACACCTCACACAGACTGTAGGATAATGCTACGGTAAAAAGGCTTAAATAGATCCTGCGTTTGTTACTGGTAAGACGCGAAAACAGGAAATAACACACGACCGATACGACCCCGCCGATCAGGACTGCGCCTAAGATCTCCCGGAAAAAAAACGTAAAGAATCCGCCACCCGCCTGCTTCTGTGCCCTGGCAAAGCTTGAGAAACAAACAAAAAGGGCCACACCGACACCGTCATTGAGCAGGGATTCTCCCTCGAGCACAAAGCTGGTATCCTCCGGCAGCCCGAATTTGTTTAAAATACTGGTCGCAGCGATCGGATCCGTCGGGGACACGATGCTGCCAAACATCAGGCACATAGGCAGATCAAACGGAAGACTGAACAGGCGCGCCGCCCCGTAGAACAGGACACCATAGATCAGGGTGCCAAGCAGCGTTGCCAGTATGGACAACACGCCGATCGGGCGTGCAAGCCGTTTGAAGTCAGATAAGCGCATCCGGAAAGACCCGGCAAAGAGCATAAAGCAGAGCACGCCTTTCATCAGGAAGTCTTCCAGATCAAATACCTGAATATCCTGAAGCAGGCTGCTGATCGTCTGATTCTGAATGAGCATGTCAAAGCCCATGACAAGCGCGCCGATGATGGCCGAAAACAGCATGAGTGCAATCTCATACGTGAGTTTTGTCACTTTCTCGTTAAAGAACCCGATCACGACGATCAGTCCCAGCAATATGATCACATACGTCAGAAAATTCGTCATCTGAAACCTCTGCTTGTACAGGATTGCATACTTCATGGAATATATCGGATCATATACGAAAAATCATAATATTTCGTGTTACGCTTCGAACTTATATCCCATCCCCCAGACAGTCTTGATGAGTTCTCCTTTTGCTCCCATCTTGGAACGCAGTTTTTTGACATGCGTGTCGATCGTGCGTGCATCGCCGTAATAGTCATAATTCCAGACATGGTTCAGGATCTTCTCTCGCGAGAGGGCGACCGATTGGTTTTCCATAAAATACGACAACAATTCGAATTCCTTGAAGCTTAAGTCAACCGTCTGACCGTCGATCGTGACAACATGTGCCGTCTTATCCAGCACGATCCCGCCGGCCTCCAGTTTTCCCTCTTCGCCTTCCATGCCGTTAACTCTGCGAAGCAGTGCCTCGATACGTGCCACAAGAACCTTCGGGCTGAAGGGTTTGGAAATGTATTCATCCACGCCAAGTTCAAAGCCCATGAGTTCATCCCGCTCATCGTTCTTTGCGCTCAGCATGATGATCGGTACTTTGGAGTATGCGCGGATCTCCCGGCATACCTGCCACCCGTCCATAACGGGCATCATGATATCCAGAATGATGAGGTCAAAATCATTCGTTTCAAAAAACAGATCTACGGCATCTTTGCCGTTCTCCGCTTCCACGACCTCAAATCCCTTTTTAACAAGAAAGTCCCGCACCAGTTTCCTGATGCGGCTCTCATCATCCACTACCAGTATTTTCATTGCAGCGCCCTCTCCCGCTCTCTGAGTTCTTCTTCTTTTTCCGTAAGCTGTTGTGCCCAGTCCGCGTACTCGTTCTCAATCTCCGTCCGGTAATTGATGATGTTGGGTGTGTTGGAGTTGAGCGCGATGATAAACATCGCCACGATCATGACGGAAAGCACCACGATCGTGATAAGCGAAAATTTGTATCTTCGTTTGATTTTTTCGGAAGGGGTTTCCGGCTCCGGCTTTCTCTTGATCGTCTGCATCTTCGACTGCATCTCGAGTGCCTCTGCCAGATCCTTGTAATGCAGGGCATCCTGATAAGAGATCAAGACCGGGACATCCCGCACGGCGGCATCGTCAATCTCCGGACTACGCAGAAGATATCCCTGCAGAGAGCGCAGATACTCGATACCGATCGGCGTAATAAAGATCTTGCCGTCCAGCATCTTGTTGTATACCGCCAAAATCGACTCCGGATCATCCTTGAGCTTGTCCGAGATATACTGAATCTTGTTCAGTTCCTCTCTTGCGATATCCACATCTTCTTCATTTTGAAAATCATATCCGTTGATCGAAAACATAAGCCCCTCCGCGTTTACATCTGTCCGGTTATTTCTGCGTATCCAAAAACGCAATGATCAGCGCGTTGATATCAATTCCCGTGATCCCCTCATCCGGCCAGGAATGCCGTCCGTCTTTGATGGACAGATCCCAGACACATTTTGTACCGCTCCCGCCGTATTTTGTAAGGGTTCCCTTCTTGCCGGTCGCTTCCTCTCCGGTAAGTGTCAGCCCGTCTGTTTCCACGTAAAATGCGATCACATCCTCAATAGCGGGTGCCTTCGCGTATTTTGCACTGCCGTCTGCATTCTTTGGAACCAAATCGTCCTTCTCCCCGGTGACCTGAAATACGGAAACCGGCTTGATCATATCCTTTTCTTCCCAAATGCTCTCCGGCATCATGCCTGCGACGCAGACCACTGCCGGAAACGTATCGGATGCCTCCACGGCCAGCCGGTGTGCCATAAAAGCACCGTTACTGAACCCAACCGCAAATGTAACATCCCTTCGCAGGGAGTAACGATCCTGCAGGTATTTTACAAGCGTTTTCAAAAACGCGACATCATCCGTTTCAGAATCTCCGAGACCGGAATTCCAGCCAACCGCAGATGTCGGATCTTCGGGATTCGCGCTTCCCGTGACATAGGCAACCGCATAACCCGCGGGATTCGCCTGCTTTTCAAAGCCTGTTTCCAGACGGAAGCTTTCTCCGCTGTTCCCGTATCCGTGCAGCATCACGATCAGCGGTGCGTTTTTTGCTTCCTCCGGAAGATCCACGATCACATCATGCGTAATTCCCGCATACGTGCAGGTGAAATGCGTTTCATCCGTCTCCTGCACGCTTTGTGCAAACGATCTGTCATAGCCCTTCCCCTGCATGAAAACAAACCGGTAGAGCAAACACGCCGTGATGATCAGCGCTACCGGTATCAGACTGTGTATGAATCGCTTGGGTCCTGTCTGCATAATCCCCCTGTCTGAATCAGTGTATAAATTCCCCCTGATCAATCATGCTGACATAGTCACTCTCATAGGTGATCTCGATCAGATCGCTGTTCTGATCGTGCCATTTATCCATGATGTTATCGATCACTTTCTGGATATATTCTTCCCGGATATCCGTTAAAAAGACCAGATACTGGTTGAAGCGGCTTCTGGTAAAAATATCCGATTTGCGCAGACTCTGCTTCAAATGCTCATCAAACTTGTCACAAAGGTCCTTATATACGGTCTCTTCGGCCTTGCCTTCATGCAGCGTGAACAGCACTTTGCATGCAGCCCTTCTGTTGCGTTTGATATAGCGGAGAATGAATTGATAGACATAGGAAAAAGCCCGTTTGTCGAGCTGAAATGCTTTATCCGGAATATTCCGTTCCCCAAGCGCAGCCGAAAGCATCGCCAGATCCGGTTCTTCCGAATTGATCTCCTGTGCGGAATTGGTCTCGCGATACAGGGAAAACCCGTGCCGTCCTTCGCTCTTGGCCAGATACAGTGCTCTGTCTGCACACCGGATCAGTTCCTCATAGACGGTTCCCTGTTTGGGAATGATCACCGCTCCGGCAGAAAGGCCAAGCGGGATGACCAGCTCGCCGCCCATCAGTTCCTTTGCGGCCGCCAGAAAGCGCTCATTCAGACGTTTAACAAATTCCGCTCCCGATCGTTCATCTTGGATGAATTTGAGGAACAGGACAAATTCATCCCCGCCGATCCTGCCGTGTACGCATTCTGCACTTGATTCGGCGCGTACGACATCCGCAAACCGGATCAGCACCTTGTCTCCCATTTCATGTCCGTAGATATCATTGACCAGCTTAAAGGAATCCAGGTCGACCATCATCAGGCAGCCCTTTTCCGTTTTGCAAAGCGACGGGAACTGCGCAGACACAGCTGCTTTATTTAAGAACCCGGTCAGATTATCCTGTGCAGCCTCTGTTTTCAGGCTGCTGATCGTCTCCTGCTTCTCTAAAACGTTTCGGATCCGCTTAACCAGGATCTCCGGATCGAACGGCTTGTGAATATAATCCGATGCGCCGGCTTTGAGGCCGCGATTTTCCCGCTCCGTATCCTCATCCGCCGTCAAAAAGATCACAGGGGTCTCATCACACCCCTGCTCCCTCTCCCACTGTCTGTAGCGCTCAAGCGTCTCAAATCCGTCCATATCGGGCATACGGACATCGAGCAGGATCAGATCCGGTTTGGGAGATTCCATGACATGATCAAGGAATGCCTGTCCCGACTCAAGCACCGAAACACGCATTCCCGCTTTGCTCAAAAAATGTCCCGCCATGCGTCTGTTCACGGCGTCATCATCTACAACATAGATCCAATACATAAAAGTGAGATAACTTCCCCTTTATCAGAATGTATTCGGATTCGCACGCAATCTCTTTACCGTCGCAATATCCGTCAGCTGTGCATTGTAGGAATCGTCACCGAATCTCTTGGCATATGCGCAGGCACCGTCTCTGGATGCGAACTGCCCTAAGCACTTGCAGTTGTTGTTATCAACAACTTCCCACGGATAGAACGGATTGTACTCCGGCAGGCTGGCGTCTGCTTCCACGACCATTCCACCGGTAACATTCAATAACTCGTCATCATTTAACAGATTAATCGAATCAGCCATATTTATCCTCCGTCTCGAAAAAGAATGGTTTATCAGTTACATTATATTATACGATACAACAAGGCGTTTGGCTAGAAATTCATGATCATCTTTTTTTGATTTTGCATATGGCGTTTTCCCGCGAAATATGTCACAATAGATATACAAGTCAATGGAGGGCTTTCTTATGGCAAATTTCAAACAAAACACAGAAAATGAAAACAACGTGCAGCTGCAAGAGCTTGCCGCCATGTCAGAGACCGCGATCGCCAATAAACTGGCAACGATCGCAACAACGCTCATTTGCGGATTCATCGCCGCAACTTATATCATTCTGGTCCCCCAAGGCCTGATCCCTGCCGGCGTCGGTGTCGCAACCATCGTGCTGGCACTGCTTCCCATTATTTTCTCCTGGCTGATTTATTCCAAGGATCACGATTCGAAGCTTGTCAGACATGTGATCGGTGTCGGCTTCGGCCTGTTGTATGCCGTTATCATGTTTACCTCCAGCATCGGGATCGTCTACTTATACGCCATTCCGCTTCTGGTGATCGTGACCGTTTACAATGATGTTCCCTATACCATCGCCATTACCGCAGGTGTGGTCATCATCAATGCCATCAGCGTCGGCATGCAGATGTCCTCGGGAAATCTTGCACCGGATGATGTGACCAATCTGCCGATGCGTGTGGTTCTGCTTGTGATCACCGGTGTCTACCTGGTTCTTGCAACGAAATTATCCATCAGGTTCCAGAAGATCCGCGGTGCCAGAGTGGCTTTGGAGAAAGATAAGACAAACGGTCTCCTAAACGAGGTTCTGTCCGTTTCCGGTAAAATGACGGAATCCATTTCATCGATCGCGGACCAGATGTCGACATTGAAGGATTCCGTAGACCAGACTCTGGTCAGCATGGAAGAAGTGAACAGCGGTACCGCAGAATCAGCTGATGCGGTCCAGAACCAGCTGATCAAGACCGAAGAGATCCAGACACACATCGGAATGGTCAAGGCGGCAGCCGGTGAGATCATGGATCATGTACAGGAAACAACGGAAGCCGTAGCGGAAGGCCAGAAAAACATCACCCAGATGGATAAACTGACCGCACAGGTGGATCAGGCCGGTAAAGATGTTCAGGCTGCTCTCGAAACATTCCGCGACACCACTTCCAAGATGAACTCCATCACCGAGCTCATCACCAACGTAGCCGATCAGACTTCGCTGTTAGCACTGAATGCTTCCATCGAAGCAGCACGCGCGGGAGAAGCCGGACGCGGATTTGCGGTTGTTGCGAGTGAGATCTCCAATCTGGCAGGCCAGACCACCCATGCAACCGATGACATCAACAAGCTGATCGAAAACATCTCTTCCCAGCTTGGTACGATGGTAGAGACGATCGAGTCACTGATCAGGACCGGTGAAGAAGAAAGCGCATGCGCAACCCAGACCGCAGAAAGCTTCACACTGATCTCGGACAATGTATCAAAGATCCGTTCCCGTTCCGATGCCATGAACGAAAATGTGCGTAACCTGGCAGGTGCAAACGACGAGATCGTCAACAGCATCCAGACCATCTCTGCGATCACCGAAGAAGTGACCGCCCATGCAAGCACCACCTATGCAGGAAGTGAACAGAACCAGCAGATCGTTGCACAGATCAACGACCTTGTGGAAGGCCTGAACGAAAATGCCGCAACGTTAAAATCATACTCATAAAGATGCAAACGAAAAAGGAGTCCGCACTGAACTGCAGGGCTCCTTTTTCATGATCTGTCCGGATGTGATGCAAAGCACTACGCCGGATCCGCTGTGACAATCTGGCGAATGCTCTCCCAATCGGCGCATCTTTGATAGTTTCCATTCGGAAAAGCACATTCTCTGTTCCATGGTCTGTCAAACACCAGAACCTTAAGTTCCGGCAAATGTTCGAAAAAAGCACAAGCCTTTGGAGAATCCTCAACTGCGTAATCAAACTTCATCCTGTAATAGTCTTCCAGTTCAAGAGTGCTATTGCTGTTTTTGATAA
>JAFYDQ010000038.1 GCA_017544705.1 Lachnospiraceae bacterium
AAAAATCCGGCCTCGGGATTTTCTCCGTGACCGATCATGATACCGTACTCAACTGCCAGGTCATCCGCACGCTCATTCAAAAGGATGACCCCTTGTTTATTAACGGTGTGGAACTCTCCTGCAAAGACGAACACGGAAAATACCATATTCTCGGATATGCTTATAACGCTACGGATTCTCCTGTTACGGAACTGACAGCATTTACGCACAGTCAGCGGCTTCAGAAAGTCCGTATGCGCCTGCAGATAATGGAAAATGAATACGGAATGACTTTTCCGCAGGATGAGATTGATGCATTGTTTCGTCTTAATAATCCCGGCAAACCGCATATCGCCAATCTGATGATCAAACACGGATTTGCACAAAACCGCGAAGAAGCATTTGCGAATGTTCTGAATAAGCTTCGGGTAAAAGGCATCACGACGATCACGCCGCAGCGGGCGATCTATGCAATCTTAAAAAGCGGCGGGATTCCGGTTCTGGCGCATGCGGTTTTTGGCGACGGCAGCCAGCTGCTTGATGAAGAAGAACTGCACCGCAGGATCCGGACGCTCAAAGGAGTGGGATTGATGGGACTGGAATGCTACTATTCGGGTTTTACCCCCAAGCAGCAGAATATGATGCTTTCCTTTGCCGACGAGTATGATCTTTTGGTCTCTGCCGGCAGTGACTATCACGGGAAAAATAAAATGATCCCCTTAGGAGACACGAACCTTCCGGATGCCAATGCGGCAACCCCGCTTCTGCATGATTTTCTCGATAAGTGCCTGTCCCTAAGCGGTTACTGATCCAAAATCCCATGCTCCTTAAGCCAGCCAACGGACTGCTTCAGGGCATGGATCGTCTTCGTTTCCAGAACACATCTTGCATGCCGTGATTTTGCAAGTGCAAGCCGCTCATCGAGCGCGATTTCTCCATCCCCCAGCGCCAAATGATTTCTGGGAACGTCTTGCGTTCCGTCATGAATATGAAAATGGAGCAGCCATTCTTTGTGCTCCATAATGAAGGGCACGTCAACCTCGCCGGCCGCTTTGGAATGGCCGATATCCCAGGTTAAGCCAAACTGCGGGCTTTCCAGCAGATAGGTGATGGCATGTTTCTCATAGTCCCGGAATCCGTCCGTATTCTCAATGCAGATGCGGATATCGTCCGCTCCGATCCATTCTTCAACCAACTTGCGGAATCTTGAAAAAGACTTCATATAGGTATCAAAATCACGTTCATACATCTGTACCTTCTTATCCGGAAGTGTGATGTAAATTCCGTGATGCATATGCATGTTGATGATCAGGGGCTGTTCCATATCCCCAAAACGGTCCCGAAGGATCAGAAGCCTTCTGGCAACATCTACCGTGCGTCGAACCGTCTCAAGATATGCGTCCGATACCAGTTCGTTGAAATCGGCAATGTTTAAGTTCTCATCCAGATGTATCGTATAATAGATCCCGGCGTCCGTCGCATAACGGATCAGAGCATCCGTATCCGAAAGGTGGTCGACCTGATACTCCGGGAAATTCATGTTCAGCTCAATAAACTTAAGGCCCAGACTCTTACACAGGGCGATGTTATCCTGCAGGGCATGATTTTCGATCAGGGTCGGCATTCCAAATTGCATATCGGGTCTGCTCCTTCCGTTTTTTTCTATTATAGCATCTTTTTTGCACGGCTAAGCAACCCCAGCAATCCTTTTTCTTTGATGAGTGCCAGCCCCTGTCCCTCATCCCCGAGTACGATCAGGTTATCTCCCGGCTTAATATCAAAGATCTTGCGTGCTTTTGCGGGGATCACGATCTGCCCTTTGTCCCCGACCGTGACCATCCCGAAGATATGCTTGCCTTTTGGCGGCACGCCAAGTCCCATGTTTACTTCATCTTTCGTTTCATAGGAAATCAGATCATCGATGGAGACCGAAAACACATCGGCTAACTGCCGGCATTTTTCGATATCAGGCAGCGACTCTCCCGTCTCATACTTTGACAGGGTCTGACGGGTCACGCCGATCTGCTCGGCCAACTCTTCCTGGGATAAGTTATTCATTTTCCGAAGTTGGATCAGATTATCGGCAAAACTCATTTGGCTTCTTCCTTTCTCTTGTGCTTATCACTGATCCCGAGGATACACCATTTGAGCACCGGGATCCGGCTGATGATCTCGTAGAGCAAAAAGGCACCTGCAAATCCTGCGATCGCAACAAGCAGATAAACGAATACGGGCGGCATATCCGGCGCGTAGACATGCAGATACCAGCCGGTTATGGCAATAAACAGATAGTGGAATACATAGAGTCCCCAGGACTTTCTGATCATCCATTTGGAAAACGGATTCTCGAAATTCCCGAACTTCTTCATAAACGCCAGGATTCCCAAGACGCCAAACCATGCATAAACGTTGCAGGCGATCGTGTCGAGCACAACATGATCCGCATAGCTCTGCCCCCAGTAGAGAGATACAAATACGATACCGGATGCAACTGCAAGCACAGTAAATACGATCCACCAGTTCTCCAGCCGGTCCATGACCTCATCATGTGAAAGCACAAAGTAGCCGATCAGAAAGCCCGCGCCGTAGATGCCGATGCGGTATACGACAATGATCGGGGTATTCAAGATCTGTGCCGCCCCGTAGATGAC
>JAFYDQ010000039.1 GCA_017544705.1 Lachnospiraceae bacterium
ACCGGAAAAAATCACAGACACGCTGGTTACGTTCTTCCGGGAGAGAGGATACAGCGTTGCGGTCAACCGGCCTTTTGCGGGGGCACTGGTACCGCTGCGGTTTTACCGGAAGGATCCGCGGGTGATGTCCGTCATGATCGAGATCAACCGGAGGCTCTACATCGACCGCAATATCCGCAAGAAGCCCGGATTCACGACGGTAAAGCAGGACATCGCAGCCGCGATCCGAAAAATGAACCCCTGAAAATGAACCCCTAACCCCGTCCCCAATGGTCCATTCCCAATGGTCCATTTTGGGCCGGCGATAGCAAAATGTAAAATATACTTGACATTATTCCATCGGGGTGGTAGTATGCTTACAGAAAGCTTTCAGAAACTAACGAAAAATCAGCATCCAAACATCAGGAGGAAAATATTATGAATTTCAGGTCTTTAGGTTTTATCATCGGAATCATCGTCGGCATCATTCTTGTCATTGTGCTTTTAAAAGCCATCAACAGGGATGGAAAAATGAAAACGAAGTATGACGAGAGGCAGCTGCGTGTTCGGGGCGATGCCTACAAGTTCGGATTTTTTGCGGCAGTCCTTGCAAACGCACTGTTGCTGGTTCTCTCCACCACGGAGTACGGCGTTGGCATTTTCGGGTACACGGTATTTTTCATTCCGATCTTCGTCGGGATCATTGTCCAGATCAGCTACTGCATATTTAAGGACGGCTATGTGGGACTGAACACCAACATGCCCAGATTCATGATCAGCATGGCCTTCATTTCGGCATTCAATTTCTTCATCGCCATCATGGCCATGGTACGCGGCGGATTTATCGAAGACGGCGTACTGCAGGCACCGTTCCTGAATCTTCTTTGCGGCATTCTCTTTATTGTTCTTGCCGCAGAGATCGGGATCAAGATGATCATGGATCAGAAGGGGGAATAGTATGAAGAACTTAAGGCTCAAAGCGGCCAGGGCAGGCATGGACCTGTCGCAGGAAGACCTGGCCAAAGCGGTCGGCGTTTCCAGGCAGACCATCAGCGCCATCGAAAAAGGCGACTATAACCCGACCATCAATCTTTGCATCAGCATTTGTAAGGTGCTTGGGAAGACTTTGGATGAATTATTCTGGGAAGAATGACGGCACAAAGCAGTGTGACCGCATACGCGCAGATGACCGGCACAAGAAACAACAGAACGGTATGGCCTGCAAACACACCGGAGAATGAGTACTGGAACAGCACGACCCATACAAAGTGGAGGCAGTAGAACAGGAAAGAACTGCGGGACATGCAGGCCGTGATTTTGCCGCTACGATCAAGATAGTTTCTGCCGATCCCGATCAGGGACAGCATCATAAACCACTCTGCGAGCGCCCTTACGACCGTATTAATGACGTCAAAATCACAGCCGGACCATACATACAGATACACATTGGCTATTGCGGCCGCAAGTCCGATCGATAAAGTGAGGAAGCGGTATTTTGCAGCCGCCTCGATCGCCTCATCCTGTGAGAGAACATAGAACCCAAACAGAAAGATATAGAAATATTCAACGACACTTTTTCCGCCGATCGCCAGAAGATCATGCAGAAACGGCAGGGGGACCACCATCAGGCAGATGCCCCAAAACGGAACGTTAAGGGTTGCCTGTTTCGTGAATGCGATGATCCCGTCAGATCCGTCCACTTCGTAAAAAACACCCCATAATGCGCAACAAAACCCCCATCATATCCGTAATTGGTCTTATCCCCGATGTACGCAAGGATCGGACATAAACAAACCGTTCCCAAAACAAAGGGAATGAGCAGCCGTTTGCAGCGTTCCGAAAGGTATTGACCGACGGTCCGTTTGGAAAGTGCATACCGCGTACTCATGCCTGCAAGAAGAAAAAGCAGGGGCATGAAGAACGGACTGAAGAACACAATGAAACTGCTGATGGGCCTGTTTGGCGAAAAGAGAATATAATTCGGCTCGCCCCAGGTGTTGAACGCCTGCGCCGCATGGTACGGGATCAGGAGGAACACATCCATCCATCTTAAGTTGTCGATAAAGGATTTTCGCATATCTG
>JAFYDQ010000040.1 GCA_017544705.1 Lachnospiraceae bacterium
GATCATATTGTCAATGATCCCGGCAAGCAGTGCGCCGAATATCGCGCCTCCGACATCGCCGTAACCGCCCATGATGTCAGCGCCTCCGACAACGAGGGCGAGCATAACACTCAGTTCATATCCCTGTGCTGTCGTCGCGGAGGTAACCAGGCTTAAAGAACTTAAAACACAGCCGCCGATGCAGGCAGTGACCGAGCAGATCATATAGCAGGTCACACGGTACATTCTTGAATTGATGCCGACGATCTCCGCCGCTTCCCGGTTGGAGCCGACTGCATAGACACGGCGTCCGTACGTTGTTTTCGCGCAGATCAGGCCGACGATAACCGCTGTGACCGCAAAGATCACGATCGGCATGGGAATGTTGAACAGCCTTCCGTTTCCGATCTTATAGAACATGCCCGTTGTATTGGCCAGATGGATAAATGAACCATCAAGATATACGTTGGCAAGGCCGTACAGCAGGCTGGAAGTCGCAAGCGTTACAACAAACGAAGGAAGCTTTAAGTAAGCGTCGCAAATACCGTGTACGATGCCGACGACCAGGGCGACTACAACGCCGAGAAGTACGCCGACAAAGAATGCGCCATCAGTTGTACCGTGATTGTTATACCAGTTCATGGCAATAACGGAAGTCAGCGCTGCCGTCGAGCCCATGGCAAGGTCTACGCCGCCTACCAGCATGACCAGCAGCATGCCGCAGCTCATGATCCCGGTAATGGCAATAGCCATTAAAATGCCGCGCCAGTTCTGGATGCTGAAGAAGGATCGCTGGAAGATCGCCATGATGATCAGCAGGATGCCGATGATCACGGCGCGCTGCATCCAGACATTGGACATCAGACTTGTTTTTCTGTTCATGCTTCTCCTCCTTCCTTCGGCGTTACACCGGATGAAGCCAGCAGGACGCTCTGCTGCGTTGCGGTATGGTCAGGGAACTCCGCGAAGATCGTTCCGCCGTGCAGCACAAGCACACGGTCAGAAACGTTCACCAGCTCTGCCAGATCAGAAGAGACCATGATGATGATCGCTCCCTGATCTGCAAGTTTTCCCATATAATCATATAATTCTGCCTTAACGCCGACATCAACGCCGGCAGTCGGTTCATCCAGAAGCAGAACCTGCGGATCCCGGCTCAGCCAGCGGCCGATGACGACTTTCTGCTGATTTCCGCCGGATAAATTCTGAACGGGAAGGCTCTTAATGGCCGGACGGACATCATAATCTTTAATGGCCTTTTCCGCATGCCGTGACTCTGCCTTGCTTTTAACGATCGCGCCGCCGATCGAAAGCCTGTCATAACTTGCGATCGCGATATTGCGGAGGATCGACTGATTCCCGAAAAAGCCCTGTGTTCTACGGTCTTCCGGCACCATGCCGAAGCCGTTTTTGATATTCTTTCTGGCGGATCTGCCGATAGGCTTTCCGCCCAGGGTAATAGTTCCGGTATATCCCTTTAGATTCCCGTAAATACAGCTGATCAGTTCGGTCCTGCCGGAGCCGACGAGACCGCCGATACCTAAGATCTCTCCGCTGTAGGCCTTGAAATTAATATCATGCAGCAGGGATTTATAACCGAAATTTTCCACGGAGAGATAATAATCCGGATTGATCTTCGGTGTACGGACACGTTCTTTTGCCAGCTCACGTCCGATCATCAACGTTGTGATCTCATCCGGTTTTACGGTCTTACTGTCCACGACGCCGACGATCTCACCGTTTCTCATGACGGTAAGCCGGTCTGTAATTCGATATATCTCTTCGATACGATGGGAAATATAAATAATACTCTTTCCTCTTTCCCTCAGGCCTTCCATCGTCACAAAGAGCTGTTCCGTTTCCGCTGCGGAAAGCGCGGTCGTCGGTTCATCCATGATTATGACCTGCGCGTCCGTTGAAAGGGCTTTTAATATCTCCGTCATCTGCCGCTGCGCCATGCCCATGGTCGCTACCAGTTTGTCAGGATCCAGGATAAAGCCGTATTTGTCGATCAGCGCCTGGACCTGTTTTTTCATTTCCTTGCGGTTCGGGATCCCGTTTTTCTTGATCTCGTGTCCGAGGAAGATATTTTCCGTAACGGTCAGGGACGGAACAAGGCTCAGTTCCTGATAAATGACCGAAATGCCGTTAGCCGCTGCGTCGTGACGGTTTTTGATCTCGACCGGTTTTTCGTCGATATAGATCTGACCGGCATCCATTGTATAAACACCGGTAATGATCTTGATAATTGTGGATTTTCCCGCGCCGTTTTCGCCCATCAGCGCATGGATCTCACCGCGGCGGATCTTCAGATCAACATCTTTTAAGACCTGAATGCCGTTAAACTGTTTGCAGACACCCTCTGTCCGCAGAACAAGATCTTCTCTCTCAGACATCTCACTGCACCGCCTTTCTTTCTTTTTCTTCCTCTTCACGTGCCGAGATCGCCGCGAGCTTTCTCATTCTTCGCTCCGTGATCACGCCGACGCCGGCATCAAAGATGATCGCGACCATGATGATCGCGCCTTCAAATACATACTGCCAGGAGGTATCCAGACCGTATTTTCTCATGCCGTTTGTGACGATCGTCATGAACAGGGCACCTAAGAACGCACCGATCGCGTCGCCCTTGCCGCCTCCTAAAATAACACCGCCGACCACGCAGGCCGCGACCGCGTTAAAGCCCATTCCGTCGCCGAGCGACAGGTAAGCCGTCTGCTGATAGGCAACCGTGAAGGCAGCCGCCAGGCCGCAGCAGGCGCCGCAGATCATGAAGTTCGTAACCTTCATGAAGTTTACGTTGACACCTGACATTTCCGAGCTTTTCTGATTGGAGCCGACCGATGTTGTGTAGAGGCCGTAAGTCGTATGCGTCTGGATATACCAGGCGATAACAGTAAGCACGATCCATGCGATCGCGATATAAGAAAAGCCGTTGATCCCCTTGCCGAGGGCAAGGAAACCCTTTGCTTTGATTTCCTGGGAAACGACCCGGCCGCTCGCATCTTTTAAAATGATCCCGAGCGCGAAACCGGAATAAACATAGCCCGTCGCCAGTGTGGTGATAAAATCGTTCAAATGGAACTTGGTGATCAATACTCCGTTGATCAGGCCGCAAAGGGCAGCAAGCGCGACGGCGATGATCACAACGATGATCATAGGTACTCCCGCACATGCAAGTCTGGTGCAGGCAACGCCGGCAAAACAGATAATACCGCCGGAAGAAAGATCGATTCCTCCGCCGATCAGGACAAAAGAAGTGCCGACGCAGATCAGGCCCGTATAGGCGGCAACACGAAAGATCTCACGGATATTTCGCGCAGCCAGAAACGTATCTGTCGTCAGGCTGAAAATGATCACAAGGATCAGCACCAGGCTTAATGTGATCAGTTTCCTTGTGGTTTTATTAGACAAAGCTTTCCCTCCTCATCCCGCGTCCGTTCTTTTTGATACGCGATCTGATTATTGTCAGAAGGGGGGATACAGAACAGGTTTCCGTGTTCGCATCCCCCTTTAAGGCCTTCTCAATAAATGAAAGGCAGAATGTTTAAATTAATAATTGTAAGCGCTCATATCCCAGTGCGTGCCTTTGATGACATCCAGGACATTTTCCTGGGTCACGATCTGTGTCGGAAGGACGATGTTCGCGAAGAACTCGTTGCCCATGCTGACGGAATTTGCGCCGGTCTGGATGCTCATGAGAGCCATGACCATTGCAGCGTAGCCTTCATAGTAGGGATCTGTGTAGCTGGTTCCGTACATATGGCCCTGTGCGATGGCGTCAAGGGCGTTCGGCATGCCGGTGTATCCCCAGATCAGGATCCCGTCGTCTTCCTTGCCGGCTGCTACGATGGCCTGATAAGCGCCGATCGCGCTGTTGTCGTTAACGGAATAGATCACATCGATATCCGGATATTTTGTCAGAAGTTCGGAAGTGGCATTGTAGCCCTGTTCCACGTCTGTAAGATCCATGGCGTAATCTTCCAGGATATTGAAGTGACCGGTCTCTGCAGCATAGTCTTCAACAGCTGTTCCCATGCGGCAGGTGGGTTTTAAGCCGGCGTTGACATCCAGGATAACTACGTTAGCGTCATCCGGGAGCTGTGAATCAAGATATTCTGCTGCATCCCAGCCGGCCTGATAGTCGGTGTTCATGATGTGAGCGGTATGAACAGCTGTGCAGCCGTTGTTGATCGAAATGACAACGATTCCGGCTTCTTCAGCTTCCTGAAGAGTGCTGTTAAGAGCAGTAGCGTCCATAGAGTTGATGAAGATCGCGTCAACGCCCTGTGTGATGCATTCGTTCAGCAGGTCGCTCTGGGTCGTCGGATTGAAGCCTGCGTCATATGTGACCAGTTCTACATTCGGATACAGGCCGATGGCTTCTTCCATGCCGGCAACGATGTACTTGAAGTCTTCCTGGCCGGTGCTCATAGGAATGTAAACGATGGTAGCCTTATCGCCGTTGTTGATGTCTACGAGCGGGGCATCGGCTGCAAATGCAGCGGTGCTGCCTGCGCAAAGGATAACTACCGATGCAAGTGCAAGTGCAATAGTTCTTCTCATTTTGTTTCTCCTTCTAGAATAAATATGGTTGTAAAGATAGCAAGTTGTTTTATTCTAACACATTTAACATATCAGAAATCCTTAAGACAACTATTTCTGGATCTCAGCTATGCTAAAAACAGATAGCTCCGGGCAACAGATTGCTGCAGACAATGTTTTACAGACGGTTCAGGCCATGGCAAGAAGAGCTGTCCATATTGCATTCGGAAAGCGATCCCGGATAAGGCAGGCCGCATGGAGGAGCTGAATAATAATTGCTAAATTTATTGAGAATGCATATAATCAGCACAGAATAGTGAATTTTAGAGAGAAGGAAGAGATAAATGGAACAGCAGCAGGCACTATCTGGAATCGTCGTACTGGATCTTA
>JAFYDQ010000041.1 GCA_017544705.1 Lachnospiraceae bacterium
AGCGTTGCGGATAACGTGGCGCAGACGCCGGAGAGTTGGAACGGATCGGTCTTCAGTATGATCCAGACACTATCGAATGATGTGATCGTACCGGTCGCAGGTATCATAATCACTGCGGTGCTGTGTTATGAGTTGATCTCAATGGTTACGGCAAATAACGGATTTGAAAGAGATGGTGAGGAAACCGCCATCTTTTTCAAATTCATCTTTAAGGCCTGTATCGCGGTTTATCTTTTGACGAATACCTTTGATATCGTATGCGCGGTATTCCAATTAGGATCGGAGATCGTAAATGATTCTTCATCAACGATCACGGGAGCAACTTCGATAGATGTCGCATCTACAATCCAGACAATGTTCAACGATCAGTTTTCCAGCATGGACACAGGAGAATTATTCGTATTCGCTATGGAAACCTTCATAGTGAAATTCGGTATGAAGATCATGGCGGTCTGCATCACCGTCGTTTTATACAGCCGTATGATCGAGATCTACCTGTATATGTCGGTTGCACCGATCCCGTTTGCGACACTGACAAACCGGGAGTGGGGAACGATTGGGACAAACTATGTAAAAGGGATCACGGCTCTGGCATTCCAGGGATTTTTCATCATGGTATGCGTAGGCATTTATGCGGCGATCGTAACGGATGTAGTTTCTTCCGTAGACAGTTTTACGCTGTCTTCCGCGTTGTGGCAGGTGGGAGCAGTCACGATCGTTTTGTGCTTCGCATTGTTTAAGACCGGATCCATAGCACGTTCAGTGTTCAATTCGCATTAAGGAGGAAAAGAAGAATGGCTTTATCGGTAGATGTGCCGAAGAACCTGCGGGTAGTCAAGAATAAGGTGGCGCTGGGACTTACGAAGCGACAGCTGATCTGCTATCCCATAGGGATCGTTCTTGGTGTACCGGTGTATTTCCTGACAAAGGATATCATAGGCGGGACATTCGCGGCACTGATCATGATAGCTCTGATACTGCCCTTCTTTCTGCTGGCGCATTTCGAAAGGGATGAGAAGCCCGCAGAAAAGGTTTTAAGGGACATGATAGAGCATAAATACCTTCGTCCGACATTCAGGCCTTACAGGACGGAAAACCTGTATGCGCTGCTTGCAAGGCGTGAGGAGATAGAAAAGGAGGTGGCAAGACTTGAAGGCAGAAAAAGGCGCCGCGACTAAAGCGGTGCAGTCGAGACCCTCCGGAAAGGCAAGAAAGCTCACGCCGGAGGAGAAGAAAAGAATAAAAGAACTGAATAAGGAGCTGGCGCAGATCGACCGGAAGAGCGCGGATACAGCGCAGAGAACGATCCCGTTTGAAGCGATGTATCCGGATGGCGTCTGCAAGGTCAGCGGGGATTATTACACAAAGATGGTCCGCTTTTATGACATCAACTATCAGCTGGCAAAGCTGGACGATCAGAAAGCGATATTTTCATCTTACTGTGAGTTCTTAAACTATTTCGACCCGTCCATAACGCTGCAGTTTTCTTTTGTGAATGAGAAAAGGCCCAGGCGTGAGGTGGAAAGGAATATCGAGATTAAGGCACAGGATGATGAGTTCGGCGACCTTCGTGAAGAACTTTCGGATGTGCTTAGGACAAAACTGATGCAGGGCAATAACGGTATGGAGAAGTCAAAGTATATCACCTTCGGCATTCATGCGAAGAACTTAAAAGATGCAAAGAGCCGTCTGGATAATATCGAAAACGCCGTGATCAATAACTTTAAGCAGATGGGGGCAAAGTCGGAACCCGTGACAGGGGAAGAGCGGATCAAGATATTGCACGATATCTTAAATGACGGATCTGACTCACCGTTTATGTTTTCCTATCCCATGCTTAAGAAGAGCGGCATGTGCGTGCAGGACTTTATCGCGCCGACTTCCTTTGACTTTTCCTATAACAACATGTTCAAGATCGGAGATAAGTATGCGCAGGTCACTTATCTGCAGATGTTTGCAGAAGAGTTCCGTGACAAGATGCTCGCGGACTTCTTAAACATCGATGATGATATCGTGATCAACATCCATATCACGACCGTGGACCATGTGGCTGCGATCAAGCAGATCAAGGGAAAGTTAAGGGATATTCAGTCGGAAAAGATCGAAGCGCAGAAGAAAGCGGTCCGCGCCGGATACGACATGGATATCATTTCCAGCGATATCCAGACTTACGGTACGGATGCGGAGTTTTTCCTGCAGCAGCTGACAGCGAATAACCAGAACATGTTCCTGGTGACATTCATTCTGATGAATACGGCAAAGACTAAGCGGAAGCTTAAGAATGTCGTAGAGAATGTGGCCGGAATCGCGCAGAAGTATAACTGCAACATCCGCCCGTTTTCGCATACGCAGGAGCAGGCACTGGTATCGACACTGCCACTGGGCCTCAACCAGACCGGCATCTGCAGGGAGCTTCTTACGGACTCTACGGCGATCTTTGTGCCGTTTACCACGCAGGAGCTGTTCCAGTCCGGAGAAGCGCTGTATTACGGCTTAAATGCCCTTTCCAACAACATGATCATGGCAGACC
>JAFYDQ010000042.1 GCA_017544705.1 Lachnospiraceae bacterium
CCGCGACGGAATACGGCAATATCGCGAAATACATTTATCAGATCACCTCGAAGATGCAGGGGAATTACATGGTCTTTTTCCCTTCGCATGCTTTTCTGAACGAAGTGTATGATGTCTATATGGCGACATTTTATGAAGAAGATACACAGGAAGTGCTCGTGCAGAAGGCCACGATGGCGGAAGATGAGCGGGAGGAATTCTTATCCCGTTTTGAAGAGACAGGCGGGGGCCATACCCTGATCGGATTCTGCGTGATCGGCGGGATCTTTGCCGAGGGGATCGACTTAAAGCATGACCGTCTGATCGGTGCGATCATCGTGGGGACGGGGCTGCCGATGGTGACGAATGAACGCCAGCTGCTCAGAGAGCAGTATGATGAGCGGGGGCTTGACGGATTTGACTATGCGTACCGGTATCCCGGCATGAACAAAGTCATGCAGGCAGCAGGCCGGGTCATTCGGACCGTCGAAGATGTCGGGATCGTGGCGCTGCTGGATGAGCGGTTTTTAACGAACGCATACCGGAACCTGTTTCCGCGGGAATGGAAGCACTATGAGAAAATGAGTTTAAATACCGCGGAAGAAACCGTGGATGCGTTCTGGGATATGATATGGAACTGATACAGATACTGAAATGGCTCATATTGCTTTTTCTGATCTCATGGTTCATGAGACCTTATCTTCGTGTGCGCAATCTCGCCTTGTGGGATGCGGGCTTTGCCTTAAGTCTCGGGCTTGGAACGGCGCTTTCGTTTTTTACTTCCTGGATCCTTTCTGCCCTCGGGCTCTTTCCGTTTGATGAACACTGCCTGCTCTGGGTGATCGTGCTCATCCTGCTTCCGGCGCTTGCACTTGTGGCGAAAAAATGTGTGGCATCCGATTCAAAACAAAGCCTGCCGGATGCGCTAAAGTCACTTTGGGATGACATGCGTCAAAATGCCCGTCGCGATCTCAAACCGTTTTTGTGCGGATTCGCATTGTTTACGCTGCTCTTTGCCCTTGCGGTCTGGATGCGTGGCTTCAAGCCGGAGCTCTCCTGCCAGACCGAGCAGTATATGGATTTCGGTTTCGTGAAGACGATCTACAGACAGCGGTGCGCCGTGCCGGAAGACATTTGGTTTTCCGGGAATGTCTTAAACTACTATTATCTCGGCCAGGCCTGCACGGCCTTCCTTTGCAGGCTCTCCTGCGTGTCGCCGCGCTACGGTTATCCCCTCATGCTCTCGACGCTCTTTGCGGGCATGGGTGCGATGGTGTTTGCGCTGGCGGGCGCGATCCTTACGGCGTTTTTTGCGCGGACGGACGCAGAGAAAGGCGCGGACGCTTCTTTCAAAAGAAACAGGATCGCGAAAACGTTTGGTGCGCTGCTGGCACTGCTTGCCACAACGTTTGCCGGAAACGGCCACTACCTGTACTACGGGATCCTGATCCCCATTGCGGAAAAGATCACGGGACGCACACTCACATATCGGGAAGGCGGCTACTTTTTCCCGGATTCCACGGTCTACATCGGCAACTATCCGGATCTCCCGGATAAGGGCAAGAACGAGTTCATGGCCTATTCCGTGATCCTCGGCGACCTGCATGCGCACATGATCAATCTGCTCTTTGTCGTGCCGCTTTTGGCCATTGCCGTCGACTATGCGCTTGATGATGAGGCAAAATCATTTAAAGATCGTCTCCCGGATTCCCGCTACGTCCTGATTGCCGTGCTGCTTGCCCTGTTCATGGGCTGCAATTACTGGGATTTTCCGATCTATTACGTGATCGCCGGCGCCCTGATCCTCTTTCATGATCTGGCGGTTTATAAGGACAAAGTGCATCCCCTGCGGATCGTCGGTGAGGTGCTGTTAAAAGGTGCCCTGATCATCGGGGTTGCAAAGCTTCTGGCACGTCCGTTTGAAGCAGGTTTCACCAAAATGGCATCGGAGATCTATCTGTGTAAAAATCACACGCCCTTCTATAAATTCGCCCTGCTCTGGGGCATTCCGGTCATCTTATGTTTGATGTTGCTGCTGTATTTATTTGTATCGCGCCAACGCGCAGCGGATGGTGCATCCATTGACCGTGCAGGAAAAGACCCGGCTGATGTCCTGCCGCTCCTCATTCTGATCGTTCTGATCTCCTGCGCGACCGGCCTGATCCTGGTTCCGGAAGTGATCTTCGTCAAAGATATTTACGGGGATGAATATGCCCGTTTCAATACGATGTTCAAACTGACCTACCAGGCGTTCTGGCTGTTTGGGATCACACTCGGGATCGCAGCCGGGGTCTACGTAAAGGGCAGGAAGAAGCTGCTTACGATCATTACCGCCGTTCCCGTGATTTTGCTTTCCACATATTTATTCTGCGGGGCAAGGCAGTTTATGGGAAATCTTCTCCATCCGGCGGAACGGGAAGGCCTTGATGCGCTGGACTTTCTGACCAGGGATGCGGACCTTTATGCGGAGATGAACGCGATCTATTTTCTGGATGAGGACCCAAGGGAACATGTGCGGATCTTAGAGGTGTCCGGGGAATCCTATTCGACGGACTGCAAGCTTTCGGCGATGTCCGGTGCCTGCACCTATGTCGGGTGGAATGTGCATGAGTGGATGTGGAGGGGCGGCTGGGATATTGTGGGAGAGCGCGCCGGGGAAGTACGGTGGTTCTATGAGTGCGGGGATCCCGTCTGGTGTAAGGATTTCCTGAATCTGCATGCGATCGATTATGTGTTCGCAGGGCCCAGGGAATACACGAAATATGCCATTAACGAGGCGGGTTTTGCGCAGCTTGGCGAGGTCGTGTTCCGCTCCGAAGAGGGGTATTGCCTGTTCAAGGTCCGGTAGTTGCAATGTGGGGTCAATTCGGGTAAATTGGAGTAGATGAATAAGCGAATGAAAAAACTGTTTTCGAAAAAACATTTGTGGAAATGGCTGTTGGGATCAGGGGTCGTACTGCTCCTGGTGCTGTTGCTGTGCATTCTCAAACTGAACAACCGCGAGGAACCGGTAAAACCGGTTGAGAAAGAGGAGCCTGAGCTTGTGATCGAGGTTGCGGAGGAACCGCAGCCGGATCTGATCGAGGCGATCATGCAGCAGACGGAGACGGATCCTTACCATGGAGAACTGGTACCCACTGCCGTATATAACCGCGAGACCTTACCCAGGATCGTGTGCTGGGGAGATTCCCTGACGGAGGCCGGAAACGGCCAGGCATATCCGGACGTGCTTGCGACCCTGACGGATGCGGAGATCATCAATTACGGCCTGCATTCGGATTCCACCAAAGCGGTTGCCATCCGCGAGGGTGCGCTTCCTGTTTATGTCAGCGAGTGCGTGATCCCCGGCGGAAGGGAAGGCGTGAGCGTAAATCTTTCCCTGCAGAACGGGAAGAAAACGAACCTGCTGAAGAACGGAAACGTCGGGATCAATCCCTGTATGATCGGCTCCGTGCGCGGGAATCTGGAGTTATCCGGCGATTCGTATGTGTTTACCAGAAGCGAAGCCGGAGAAGCGGTGCAGGTTACCACAGGGACAAGACTGATGACGCAGGGTGCCCTGCAGAAAAACGAGGATGATGTCGTGATCCTCTTTACCGGTGCCAATGACGGCCTGGATAAAGAACTGGCGGAAAATCTCATCAGCACACAGAAACAGATCCTGGATCATATCGGTTCCAAGCACTATATCGTGATCGGCGTGACCTATGCCGAAGAACTGGATGATCTGGTTGCGATCAACGAGCAGATGGCGGCAGCTTACGGCGAACATTTCCTGGATATCCGGGATTATTTTGTCCGCTTCGGCTTGGAAGATGCCGGCATTACGCCGACGAAAGAGGATGAAGCGGATATTGCAAAAGGCCTGGTGCCTGCATCCTTACGGCAGGACCGTGTACACGGCACGAGTGATTTTTACGCATTGCTGGCGCATCAGGTATACCGCAAACTGATGCATTTGGGTTATCTGCCGCTCGATCCTTCCTATGCAAAGGGAGAGAGCGAAGAGACCGAGGAGACCGGGCAGTCTTCGGACCTGCCGCGCGTGGTGTTCTGGGGCGATTCGCTGACGGAGAGCACAGGCGGGGGCGGTGTGACTTTTCCGAAGGTCGTGCAGGAAGAAGCGGCCAAAGACGGGAAGGAGATCGAGATCCGCAACTACGGTGTTTATGCGGAGAAGAGCAGCCTGATCGCGGCGAGGGCCGGCGGCAATCCGATGCGCTTAAACAATACGGTCACGATCCCCGGCGATACGACACCGGTGGAAGTCGTGCCGGTCAGCGATATGTTCGGCTATGAGATGCTGCTGGTATTCGGCGGTGATAAGGAGCGGGGCGCGATGCCAAGCTTCAGTGCGGATAATTCCATCAACCCGTGTGTGATCGCGGGTGTGGAAGGATACCTGAGCATCAATGCCGATGAGAACAAACGGTATTTTACGCGCAAGGAGCCGGGCGATCCGGTCGTTGCCAAAGAGGGCGAGCAGATCTTCTTCTGGGCGATGCGCGATAAGAGAGAGGACGATATCCTGGTGATCTGGAGCGGATCAAATGATGATCTGACGCCGGCAAACGTGAAGGATACGATCAAATACATTCAGACGATCATCGACTACACGGGTACGGACCGTTATATCGTACTCAACATGATGAAGATCGAGGTCATTGAAAATATCGAGGCCGTCAACAAGGCCTTTGCCGATGCGTTCGGCGATCACTGTCTGGACATCTATTCCTATCTGCTCAACGATGCGATGGATGATGCGGGGATCACGCCGACGGCAGAGGATAAGGAAATGCTGGCAGAAGGCCGGATGCCGATGAGTCTTCGGAGCGATATGAACGGGCATTTCAATGCCGAAGGATACACGCTGATCGGGCAGCAGATCTACAAGAAGCTCTGCGAGATGGGATATTTGTAAAAGCAAGACGGATCATGCATGAAACGGACGAACAATTATACGACATATTTCTGACTACCGGCAGTGAGGAGGCGCTCCTGACGCTGATCAGGCGCCATCGGGGCAGCCTTGTTCTGTTTATCAACGGGTTCGTCCGTGATATGAACACTGCGGAAGAACTGGCGCTGGACGCGTTTGCCGAGGTGGCGGCCGGCCCAACGTTTTTTTCGGATAAGAGTTCGTTCAAAACATGGCTTTTCTCAATCGGGCGCAACCAGGCGCTGATGTACCTTAGGAAGATCGTGCCGATGGATGATATCGACGAAAGCGATGTCTTGGGCGATGCATCTCCCGAATATGACATCCTGCGCGATGAGCGAAACAGGATGCTCTATGAAGGATTAAGACGGATCAATGCAGACTACCGCCGCATTCTCATCCTCCTGTATTTTGAAGAGATGACGCCGGAAGAAGCGGCATCGGTCATGGGCAAAAACAGGAAACAGATCTATAACCTTACCGAGCGGGGAAAAGCCGCGCTGAAGGAAGAACTTTTGAAGATGGGATTTGAATATGAGATCGGTGTATGATTACATTCCCACAATAATATGTTTCATCATCTGCGTCTATATTCTGGTCAGCCTCTACCGGACGGCGATAAAGGAAGGACGGAGTCTTAAGCTGATCCTGTTTGCTTTTGCGGTCGCAGGATTACTTCTCTCAGGCCTCTACTGGGTTGCTTTCGACCTCCTGTATCCGACGGAGCGCATGCCTTTTGCCGCAAACGAGATCGCGGAGTGGGCCCTGTTTCTCTCGTTGGCGGCAACGCTTGCAACCATGCTCACTTCATCTATAAAGGCAGCGAAATGGGAGATCGGATTTGCCATCCTCTTTATGGCAGCTAACGTCGCGCTTTGGATCGCATGGTCCGGGGAATGGCTGCAGGATATCATCACCGGCATTGTCTTTGGCTATTTCCTTATCAACCTTGTCAGATTGCTCAAGGAAACAGAAAAAGAGTCATTGACTGTTCCGGTCAGAGCCGTGATCGCCCTGTTTTGCGTCATGATCGTTGCGGCGAATGCTGCGACTTTTTTTGTCCCGGAGAGCCTGACGGCGCGTCATGACCTGGCGGCTTATATCCTGTTAAGTATTGTCGAAGGCTATCTCATGATCAGAGTGATCCTCTCCCTTTGGAAAAAGAGCGAGCCGAGAGTTTGTGTGAGCCTGTCGTTTTCTTTAGTGGCATGGAGCCTGATCTTTATGTATATGAGTGCCGGCATGTTCTATAACATCGCAAATATCTGCCTTTCGCTCTCTTTCCTCTTATCGTTTTTCTCGCTGAGAAGGGAGGTTAGGCTATGATCTATGCTGAGAACATCCTCATTTGTATCGCGATCCCCCTGTTCGTATCGCTCCTGTTCGTACGCGGGGAAGTCAGACGCTACCTTGCGGCGTTTCTGTTCGGGATGGGCGTATGCCTGCTCGCGGCATATATCAGCAGCTTTCTCGGCGATACGGTCGGCATGACCGAGAACGACACGGCGGTATACTTATCTCCCGTTGTCGAAGAACTGATGAAGCTTTTGCCGCTCGGATTCTTTACCGTCATGATCGCGCCAAAGGAGCGCCGCCAGACGATGCTTGCCGTGGCCGTCGGCGCAGGCTTTGCGACTTTTGAGAACTGCTGCTATATCTTAACAAGCGGAGCGGAAAACCTCGGCTATATCCTGATCCGCGGCTTTGCGGTCGGCGTCATGCATATCATGAGCATCCTTGCCCTTTCCATGTGGTTTCTGATCGCAAAACGCCTTAAGGTCTTTAACTTTTCATCGATCACGGTCGGCGTGTCCATCGCCATGATCTTCCATGGCCTCTATAATCTTCTTGTTTCAAAGCCCGGCATTTCCACGGTGCTCGGATTCCTGATGCCGCCGCTTACGGCGCTGCTTCTGTACCTCCTCTTTAGAAGATTGTCCCGGGAAAGTGTGGAAGAGTAAATCTGCACCGGTTAAGTCAATCTGCACAAAAATCACATCAAACATTTGTACAAAATCCCAGTGAGTAAAACAGCTGTTTTCTGCAACTAATTAGTGAAAGGCAAAAAAAGCAGAGATCGGAGGAGATTGCATGAATTATTCGGATGAAGATGCTTTAAAAGAAGTTTTAAAGCGCAAGGATAACGTCATCCGCAAGAGAAACGCTAAGGCCTGCGGATATCTTGGCGCAGCGTCTGCAGTACTCTTGGCGGCAC
>JAFYDQ010000043.1 GCA_017544705.1 Lachnospiraceae bacterium
ATACGGGTGTGCCGCCTTCCACACCGCCGTTTGAAAAGAACATGGCGGGCAGGAAGATGAATACGAGAATCATCGAGATCGCGATACGGGCACGTTTCAGCGTTTTTCTTTTCACGCAGATGAGTACATAGACGGTAAAAAACAGCGCGCCGATAAACGTGGAGATCGTGGCGATCGGCGGTTCATGCATGATCAGTCCGCAGGGAATGGCAGCAAAGAGCGCAACCAAAACCGTCATGGAAAAGACGATAAAGGACCGGTCTTTGACATTCATTGACGGATCATAAACATATTTGTTATAGCGTTCTATCGCATCTTTGATCTTTCCCATAATATGTGCCGCTTTATCTCGTAAAACACAATATATAGAACATATATAGCATAAAAATGCAGAAAATTCTATATTTAATATGTAATTGTCGAAATTGATTTTTTCGTCACATAAGTGTAAAATATAGATTCGTAATAGTATTACAGATTATACTGTTTCTGGGAGGCCTTTCATGAAAAAGAGAAAACAGCTGAAACAAATCCTGTTGTCACATATCATTGCTTATGTGGCGATCATCATTGTCATTATCACGGCGATCAATCTGAAAATGCAGAACAGTCAGATCACGGAACTGACAGAATCCGTTCTGTCCAAGGAATCCGTTTCTTATGCCAGTGAAGTGTACAACTGGTGGAGTCTGATCGAACAGCGCGTGAGACAGACCGCGGATGTGGTGAAGAACAGCTCGGAGATGTCCTATGACGATACATTGGCCATGCTCTTAAAACTGACGGAGCTGGATCCTGACTCGCAGGATATTTATATGGCTTTCGGTGATACCGGAACATTCCTTGACGGCTCCGGCTGGATTCCGGATGATACCTTTGTATTTACCGACAGACCCTGGTATACCGGTGCGATCTCAAAAGGCGGCGAGATCTATACTTCCGAACCCTATGTGGATGCAAGCACGGGCAAGACCTGCCTGGCATGTGCAGTCATGATCAGGGATCAGGTAGTACTTAGCAGTGACATCAACTTCGATAAAGTCGCAGAGAGGATGAATGACTTTAAGTCTTCCTCACCCGATGCGAAATTCTATATTATCAACAAAGAGACCAAGGACATTCTGGTCAGCAATGCGGACGGCGTTGTGGGACAGACCGTTCCGGAAAGCACCGATCCGATCATGCAGGGACTGAATGGAGTCATCGATTCCCTGAATACGGTCAATGCAATTGATGTGGATAAGGTGCAGACCGTTAAGACCGGCGCAGGCAAGATGATGTTTGCGGCAACAGACATTGCGGAAACCTCCTGGATCGTAGTCAGTGCGGTTCCCTATACTGTTGTCAGCTCAAATATCCGCCGGACCATGACGATCACGCTGATCATTGCGGCAATCCTCATGATCTTCTTAGCCGGAGTCCTTTACTTCGTCATCAACAAATATCTGAATCCGGTTGCAGAGGTAACCGAGCGGCTGACCGATATCAGCCAGGGCGATTTTACCGTTACGCTTTCCCCGAAGGGAAATAACGAGATCACGACACTCAGTGAACGCTTAAATGACTATATTTCCAACATGCGTGACATGCTTGTGAAATTATCCGGCATTTCCGGCAATATGAATCAGAATGCCGGTGAGTGTTATGATATTTCGCAGGCTTTATCGAACGCGAACCAGTCACAGGGTGAGTCGATCGAGAAGTTGAACGATACCCTGAATGCCATGAACCAGTCGATCGATGAGATCGCGAGAGAAGCAACGGAACTTGCGACCACCTCGAGCGTGCTGACACAGAATGCGGAAGACGTGAAGAATCTCTGCGTCGCAACCATGGATTCTTCCACGACCGGTAAGAACGAAATGGAAAGCATGACCAAGAATGTGACTACACTGAATGAGACGATGCGTGATTTGACGGATCTGATCCGTTCCACCGCGAAGTCGATCGAAGAGATCACGGGTATCACGGATGCGATCAACGCGATCTCCGAACAGACCAACCTCCTGTCCTTAAATGCTTCGATCGAAGCGGCAAGAGCGGGAGAGATGGGCAAAGGTTTTGCGGTTGTTGCGTCTGAAGTCGGCACTCTTGCAAAGCAGTCCTCTGAGGCAACGGAAACCATCCGCCAGCTGATCGGCAGCATTACCAAGAACATTGAGGATATCAACCATAAAGCGGATATCTGTATGACCGATATGGATGCCTGCATGAGCGGTGTGGAAAGTGCCAATAAGTCCTTTGACCTGATCTATGATGATGTTGCCAAGGCAACGGACGGCATCATGGAGATCACAAACGGCATCGAAAAGATCAATGATGTGGCATCCGGCAATGCGGCAACCACGCAGGAGCAGGCTGCAACCATTACGGAGATCCTGAACCTGAGTGATCAGATCGTTACGGAAAGCAACAAGCTGGTAGCGGAAACAGACAATATCGCGCATATCAGCGCAAACCTGAACCAGTATTCGGATACGATCACGACAGATCTTGCGCAGTATACGCTTTAAGGATTCTTTATGGCGAACAATAAAGAGCAACGTTTCCGAAAACTGAAGAAAAGCCATCTGTGGCTGTCCCTGCTGTTTCTGATCCTGTTCACACTGATCGCGCATGCGGCGCTGGTATTATTTGTGGCGTCCTTTCTCAATAATCTGCTGGGCCAGAAAATACAGGGGGAGTATGATCATGTTTCCTACATGGCCAGACTCTATGAAAACGGTCTTCTGGATTCGGACAGCCGCGTGCTGCAGTTGCTCGATGATCACAGCAGTTATCTGATCCTGAATGCGGATGAGGAGATCATAGAGGAGAGTGGTGAGAACACCTGTGATCTGACACCTGAGTTTATCAGGATTTCAGGTGTAACGGGTCTGATCACCTACTATCCGGACCGGGATGGTGATTTCTTATCCCCGACCGCAGGCGGCTATCTGGCCGTAAACTTCAGGAAAACATACCACTTCCTGACAAAGAACGACAACCTGATCTTAGAGCAGTTGCAGGAAGGGCAAAATCATGCCAACTTGCCGTTCTGGATCGAAGTACCGATGAAAGACGGGAAATCCTTTGTCGGCAAAGCGTCCTTTAAGATCTATTTGAGAGATGTCATCCTGTTGTCGGCTTTTGCGGCACTCTTAGCGATCATGATCTTTGTGATCTTTGTGATCATGATCATCAGTATCTGCACGAACCGGTCCCATCAGCGCAAGCTTTTATCCGTTTTCTTTACGGATGAAGTGACCGGGCAGCATAACTGGATGTGGATCTTGATCCGCGGCGAGCAGATGCTCAAGAGACGCGGCAATGCATCCAAACACTATGCGATTTTAAGTATCCTGTTCATGGACTACAGGAATTTCTGTGTCTGCCATTCCATAGCGGAAGGGGAAGCAATGCTTTGCAAAGTGGACCGGACGATTGCAGGGATCTTGCGCAGAAAAGAGATGAGTGCGCATTGCTCTTCTGCAAGCTTTGCTGTATTGCTGCAATACAATAACATCAATGAGCTGAAGCAAAGGGTTGAAGATTTACTTGCAAAGCTTGAAAACATCGATGAGACGCATAAATTTGCATTCCATATTGGTGTCGACCTGATGGAGCCCGTGGTTGATGCAAGCGGAAAGATCGTTCGCCGCAAGACCGTAAACATCGAGGAAGAATATAACAATGCCTGCGCGGCAAGAGAATCGCTTCCCGACAATGAAGGATCAGGGATCGCCTTCTTTGATGAAGCGCTTGTGGAAGAACAGCGCTGGATCGATACGGTCAGGGAACGGCAGGATGCCGCACTTGCAAATGAAGAATTCCTGGTATATTATCAGCCCAAATATGATCCGAAAACGAATGAACTGCGCGGTGCGGAAGCGCTGGTTCGGTGGAACTCGCCGGAATTCGGCCTGATCCCGCCCGGACGCTTTATCCCGATCTTTGAAAAGAGCGGCTTCATTCCGCAGATCGACCACTACATGATCGAGCATGTTGCAAGGGATCAGAAAGCATGGCTTGACAGTGGATACAAATGCGTCCCGGTTTCCGTAAACGTATCGCGTGCGCATTTTATCGAGAGCGATCTGGCAGAACAGATCAAGGGGATCATCGATTCCATCGGCACACCGCATGAACTGATCGAACTGGAAGTAACGGAAAGCGCGTTCTTCGACGATAAAAAGGCAATGATCGACACGATCAACAGACTGAAGAGTTATGGCTTTACCGTATCCATGGATGACTTCGGTTCCGGCTATTCCTCCTTAAATTCCTTAAAGGATATGCCGCTTGACGTCTTAAAACTGGATGCGGAATTCTTCCGCGGCGATGAGGGGAACAATCGCGGACAGATCGTTGTATCCGAAGCGGTAAGACTTGCAAAGAGTCTCAATATGCGCACGGTCGCAGAGGGTGTTGAGATCAAGGAACAGGTCGATTTTCTGGCAGATCTTGGCTGTGATATGATCCAGGGTTACTATTTCGCCAAGCCGATGCCGAAGAATGAATAT
This sequence comes from Lachnospiraceae bacterium, assembly GCA_017544705.1. Classification (GTDB taxonomy): domain Bacteria; phylum Bacillota; class Clostridia; order Lachnospirales; family Lachnospiraceae; genus UBA2868. The sequence continues at coordinate 4,503 of JAFYDQ010000043.1, forward strand.
GAAAGCCGCATGCAAAATAACAATATAAACAATAATACAGAGTTGGAGGAAAAAGAATGAGTAATCTAAACACCGGTCTGATCTACACCAACGAGTTATGTGTCGGATGTAACAAATGTATTCATGACTGCAGTTGTATGGGGGCCAATGTTTCCACGGATCCCGATGAAAACGGCGCATCCCGTATTGAGGTTGACGGGACCCGTTGTATTGCCTGCGGCGCATGTATGGATGCCTGCGAACATCATGCTAGAGAATTCCGGGATGATACGGAGCGTTTCTTTACGGACCTGCAAAAGGGAGAAGCGATTTCCGTTCTGATCGCGCCTGCATTTAAGGCGAATTATCCGAAGGAATACGAGAGGGTGCTTGGCGGCCTGAAGAAAGCCGGTGTCAGACGCTTTATCAGCGTATCTTTCGGTGCGGATATCACGACCTGGGGTTATATCAACTACATCATGAAGAACAATTATCTGGGCGGTATTTCCCAGCCTTGTCCGGCTGTTGTCGGTTATATTGAGCGGTATACGCCGGAGCTGCTTCCGAAACTCTTCCCGGTACAGAGCCCCTTAATGTGTACTGCGGTTTATGCCAGAAAAGAATTAAAGATCAAGGATAAACTCGCATTCATCAGTCCCTGTATCGCAAAGAAAGCGGAGATCGATGATCCGAACAATGCGGGCCTGGTACAGTACAATGTTACGTTTGATCATCTCATGCGCTATGTTAAGGAGCATAACATTGACGGAACGCCCATTACGGATGAGATCGAATACGGTCTCGGTTCCGTTTATCCGATGCCCGGCGGTTTGAAAGAAAACGTATACTGGCTGCTCGGCGAGGATGTGTTTATCCGCCAGATGGAAGGCGAGAAGCGGATGTATCATTTCCTGCGCAACAACAGGGACAAGATTGCGAAGAATAAAACCCCGTTCTTATTTATTGACGCACTGAACTGTGAAAGCGGTTGTATCTGCGGTACCGGTACGGATCCCGAAAAAGCCGAAACCGATGATGCACTCTACAGCCTGCATGATATTCAGGAAAGCGTGAAGAAGGACGGCAAGAAGAGCCCGTGGTCCAGACCGCTTACACCCGCAAAACGTCTGGCAGAGCTGAACAAACAGTTTGCAGGCTTAAACCTCAACGATTACCTGAGAAAGTATACGGACAGATCAAACCAGTGCAAGATCAAGGAGCCCAGTGAAAGCGAACTGAACCGGGTCTATACGGAGATGAACAAGAATGACGAGGCTTCCCGTATGATCAACTGCTCCTGCTGCGGATATGAATCCTGCCGCGAGATGGCTACGGCGATCTATAACGGGTTCAATCATAAGGAAAACTGCGTGCATTACCTCAAAGACCTTGTGGAAATCGAGAAGGTCGAGGCGCAGGACATGGTGGAACAGGAGAGAGCTGCACTGACAAAGCAGCGTGATGAGATCATGCGGACCGTTGAGACCATCAACGAGAAGTTTATGACACTCAGGAATTCCATTGAGGACATGGTTGCCGGGAATACCAGCAATGCTACGGAGAGTGCAGGCATATCTGAAGAGATCGAGGATGTTGAGAAATCCTGTGATCGTCTCGGCGCATCCGTTACACAGATCGAAAACGATCTGAACGAGTTGGAAGGCAACAATGAACGGGTTGTGGATATTGCGGAACAGACCAATCTGCTGGCGCTGAATGCTTCCATCGAAGCAGCAAGGGCAGGAGAAATGGGAAAAGGCTTTGCGGTTGTTGCCAGTGAGATCAACGGTCTTGCATCCAACTCCAAGGAAACGGCTACCAAGAGCGGCGAAGCAAACCAGCATATCCGGAGCGCGGTAGAGAGCATTTCCAATGAGACGGAAAAACTGCAGAAGATCGTATCGGATGTTAACACCAAGGCGCAGAGCCTTGCAACATCCACGCAGGAGATCTCTGCTTCAACAGCTTTGATCGACCAGACCGTAGAGGACGTACGGCAGGATCTTGAAGTGCTTGTTAATTCGCAGAAGGAATAGGAAGATCAAATGCTGAAACAGGTATCCGTGTATGCGGAAAACAGAAAAGGAACCATGCGCAGGATCACGGAGATCCTGCTGAACAATGAGATCAATATCTTAGGTTCCGTAACGAATGACAGTGCAGAATACGGGATTGTCCGCATGGTGGTAAGCGATGCGGACAAGGCCTGTGATGCCTTAAAAGAACAAGGTTATTTTTGCCGCACGACGGACGTCATCGGCGTGGAAGTCGAGGACGAGGTGGGTAATCTGCATAAGCTCTTGTTGACGCTGGAAGAGAGCAACATTGATGTGGATTATCTCTATCTGTCCTTTAACCGCGGTTCGGGAAAACCGATCATGGTATTCCATTGCGCGGACACGCCGGAAGTGGCAGAATGTCTTGCCGCAAAAGGCTACAGTGTTCTGTAAATACGGAAATGGATGATGAAACATGAATATAGCACAGCAACTCTTTTGCAGGGCTTTCCAGTTTGGCTTTAAAGTGGCGATCCCTGTTTTACCATATCGGAATCCCGATATCTTAAATGCGGTCGATGAAATCCCGGAGCTGTTACACAAAAAGGGCATTACAAGCGTTTTGCTTGTAACGGATCAAAGTATCCGTTCTCTGGGACTGACAAAGCATCTTGAAGAGATCCTCGAACAGGAGGATATCGATCTTACGGTCTATGACAAGGTTGAGGCCAATCCGACGGTTGCACAGGTTGAAGAAGCAAGAAGACTGTATATCGAAAATGATGCACAGGCGCTGATCGGTTTCGGCGGCGGCTCTTCCATGGACTGTGCCAAGGCGGTCGGGGTATTGATCGCAAGGCCGGATAAGAACTTAGAACAGCTTGGCGGGATTCTAAAGGTTTGGAAGAAGACCCCGCTCATGATCGCTGTTCCGACGACTGCCGGTACGGGAAGTGAGACAACGGTCGCGGCCGTGATCGTGGATCCGGAGACAAAGCATAAATACGCGGTGATGGATTTTCCGCTAATCCCGGATTATGCGGTATTGGATCCGGAAGTGACAAGAAGTCTGCCTCCTTCTATTACGGCGGGAACCGGAATGGATGCGCTGACGCATGCCGTAGAAGCTTATATCGGCAATTCCACGACGAAACAGACCAGGAGAGAGAGTTTACGTGCGGTCCGGCTGATCTTTCATAATCTGGAAAGAGCATACCGGAACGGAGATGATATGAAGGCAAGGCGCAATATGCTCCGTGCCGCCTATCTGGCAGGCTGTGCCTTTACGGTATCCTATGTCGGGTATGTACATGCCGTTGCACATACGCTGGGCGGCAGATACAATGTGCCGCACGGCCAGACCTGTGCCACGGTGCTGCCCTATGTCCTGGAAGGGTACGGGGCAAAGATTTATCCGCAGTTAAAAGCATTGAGCATTGCGGCAGGTCTCAGTGAAATGGATGAGGATGAGGCGCTTGCCGCGCGCAAGTTCATTCAGGCGGTCAAGGACCTGAATGCGAAACTGAAGATCCCGGATAAGGTGAATGGGATCAAGAGGGAAGAGATCCCGCTTCTTGCAAAACTGGCTGCAAAGGAAGCCAATCCCGTATACCCTGTTCCGGTGCTGATGGACGAGAGAGAATTAAAGCGTTTCTTTTATGATATTTCGGAGGTTGATTCATGAACTATAGAGTGATCGGCGACAGCTGTTGTGATTTTACGAAGGAAGAACTTACAAGCGGTCATGCGGTAAGTGTACCGATGTCTGTCATCATCGGCGGTGTCGAATATCCGGATGACGGAAAGCGGACGCAGGCAGAGTGGATCAAGCTGATCAAAGAAGACGAGGGTTATCCGCAATCGGCATGCCCTTCTCCGGACGCATTTTATCAGTCCTTTGATGCTTCATCTGTCAACTTTGTTGTGACCATATCTTCCAAATTGAGCGGCGTATACAACAGCGCGATGCTGGCCAAAGAAATGTTTGAAGAAGAGCACGAGGGCGTGCAGATCCATGTTTTTGATTCCTACAGTGCTGCCGCAGGGGAGCACCAGATCTACGAAAAGGTCGTGGAGCTGGCAGAGGCCGGACGGAATTTCGAAGAGATCGTTGCAGAGGTAGAAGATTATCGTGATCAGATGACAACGATCTTTGTTTTGGACGATCTGGAGACCTTTAAACGCAACGGCCGTCTGAAAGGGATCAAGGCATTGGTTGCAACGACCATGAACATCAAGCCGGTCCTGATCGGCGATGATGGCGTGATCAAACAGATCGACCAGGCGATCGGGATGAACCGTGCCGTAAACCGCATGCTCTATCATGTCGAGAAAAAAGATCCCGACATCACAAGGCGCGTCCGCATTACCCAGTGTGACAGCAAAAAACTTTGCACCAAGGTGGCAAGGGTCTTTAAAGAGCGGTTCGGCTTTACGGATGTCGAGATCCTGGATGCACAGGGGTTAAGTACTTCCTATGAGAATCCCGGCGGTATTATTATCGCATATTAAAGCTGGTTGTTCAGTGCCCTGGCAAAAGCCTCGGCGCTTGCAAACGGACCCGGGATCACATCGGCATTTCGTTTGTAACCGAAATAATCCGTATCAAATACGATATCCGTTCCGTCGGGGTTTTCGAAGCGCTGTTCGGGTTCGAAAGCTTTGCCGAGGGATTCACTGTTCAGAAGATTCACTTTAAATTGACCGAGACAGGATTGCAGGTCGGTGGTAAGCCGGTAACTGCCCTCCGTCCCGGTTATTTTTACGTCAATTTTATGTTCCGTATCATTTAAGAACGTCTGCTCGTGCTTACAGATCGTGGCACCGTTAAAGTACGCATTTCCGTCGACCCAGACCGGCAGATGCCCGAAGTGGTAGGTCGCAAGCGCACCCATGTCGGGCTCTCTGTCCATCATGAAATTTGCGATCCATTCGTCATAGCGCGGGAAGATATCAAAAGGCGCGGTTCCGACAACCTGATAATCATTGTCCTCCGGTGTTTTGGATGCATCCGTAACGGGATAGTTCTGAACAAAGATGTTATTGTAGATCCGGTCATCGCCGTGCAGGATCGTCATGAAGCCGGCAACTTCGGTTCTGTGGCGGATATGATAGGGCGTATACCGCGGTTCACGCTGGTCGTTCACGATGCTGTCCACGCCGCTGTTGATGAGACTGAAGGAGCCGAGGATCAGGTTATGGACTACGGCGATGCCTTCACTCGGGATCGTAACGGATACATTGGAGAGCAGCAGGTTATTATCGATCAGGGTCGGGCCGTGTCCGACTTCGATGAACACATCAGTGGAGAACATGGCACCCTCTGCCTGTTCGATGCCCGCGGGACGCATATTGTCATGCAGAAGATTTTGTGTAATGCGCGCACCCTGTGCTTCCCAGTCAAGCCAGACACCCATGATGCAGTTATGAATATGATTTCTTCTGATCGTCACATCGATCGCGGCATGGAGTTTGATGCCTGCCGTTTCCGCGCCGCCAAGCTGCTGGGAATTGCAGATGTGGTGGATATGGCAGTCTTCGATCGTGGAGAATACCGCACCCATACGTCCGACGATGCCGGTCTGTTCACAGTGGTGCACATGGCATCTGCGGATGATGTGGGAGCCGATGCTTTCCTTCAGCCATCCGTGGTACTGTCCCCTGCAGACGGCATCCCGTTCCATCTGCGTCGGGCTCTTTACGTGCTTCGTATAGAAATACATGTCATTTTCCGGATCCCTGTATTTTCCGAGCGAGATCCCGCAGCATCTGCTTCCGTATACTTCACAGTCCTCGATGATCCATCCCTTGCTCCAGTGCGGGCCGATCATTCCGTCCTGATAAGCCGCGGGCGGTGCCCATGTGGTTGCCGCCTTACAGATCGTAAAGCCGCTTACCGTAATATAATTGATGCCGTTTTCCTCAGGCATAAAGCAGTTCCTGCGGACACTGATCTCAACCTTTTCATTGTCCGGATTCAGGCCCTGAAAGTTCGCATAGATGACCGTGTGATCCCCGTCCTGTTCGGTATACCATTTATATTTGGAGCCTTCCGGATCCCAGGATGTCGGATCGATCGCTCCGTTTATGCATTCTTCCAGTGAAACGGTTTCATACATCATCCGGTCATTCAGGAAAACCGATCCCGTATGCCGTACGGTCGGCGCAAAATACCAGTCACCGCAGACATATGTCGTATACGGATTATAGGAGCCGAAAAGGGAATTGGATATTCTTGTCCTGTAGACGTTTCCCTCATATTTTTCCCAGTCTTCGACAGGCTCCGCACCGGTGATCACGGCCGCCAAAGGCGTTTTTGACCGGAAAGTGATCCTTGCATCCCTTGCACCGGCATGTTTCGGGACGACCGTTTCCCGATAGATTCCCGGGAAAACGATCACCTCATCGCCGGCGTGAGCGGCATTTGCGGCTTCCCCGATCGTTTTAAACGGACTTTCCACGCTTCCGTTTCCGTTATTTTGTGCATCTGCGTTGACATAGTAGATCATAGACGTCCTCCCGTATGTATTATGCTTTATTTTATACATGGACGGCCGAAACGGTCTACTCAATTTTTGCGCTGTTAGGCTTCGTTTTTTGTGCTTCTTGTTCTGCATCCGCAATATCGTGTATAATCAGAAGAGTGATAGGAGAACGATATGGAAAAGTATATTTTGATCATAGGCGCACTCGTTGCGCTACTCCTGCTTGCAGGCTGTACAAGAGAAAAACCGGATCTTGCTGACAGCATCGGAAACATCAAAGATGCCATTGCCAACAAGCCGCGGATCGAAGAAAAGGAACGTGTGGATGCCTGGGAGCCTTCGATGAAGCTTTCGGACTGCACGGCGGAAGAACTGACGGTCCCCACAGCAGAGGCAAAAGCGGTTCCCGTGATTTTTACGGAAGAAGAACGCAAGGATGAATGGGACAGCTATACGGGCGGTGCCGATGCCGAATATGCTACGGCATCCGTGGAATCCGGTGCGCCCGAAAACATCCGGAAGATCATAGATGATTATAACGGCTGGGTACTGGAAACCACGGAGTCGGAAATGGCTGCGGCAAGGGAGCGCTGGGAACTCTATCATGCGGTAGATCCGGATGATTTTATCGCGCTGACACCACGTATCGGCATGCACCTGATGCGTTCCGATACATCCGTATTCAGTTACATGACGGAAACCTATTGCTATAACCGGGATTATGAGCCCGATATGCGGCTTGTGCACGGCTATACGTTTGATGCCGCAAGCGGCAGGCAGCTGACGCTGCAGGATCTGATCACTGATACGGATGCCATGGCAGAACTAATCTGTCAGTCTTTACAAACCGCAAACGGCTCCTATTCGTCTGAAGCGACGAAGATGTTTACGGAACAAGAGTTTAGGGACCGGGTGAAAGAGAGCCTTGACGGGTGCCGTGATGACGGGCTTTTTGCATGGACGGTATCGCCTGTGGGCTTTGAATTCTATCTGGTCGATCCGTTCTTAAGAAGCGAGTATCTTCTGCATTTCGTGGAGCGTGCTTTCGTGCCGTTTTCGCTTTGCGAAGATATTCTGTATCAGGACTTAAGCGTTTCGTATGATCATATCGTTCCAATCTCGTACGGGTTTGTGAAAACGCGTTACGGTCAGGAGCGTCTGGAAGGGATGCAGGAAAAGGGGTATTACTCCGCCTATCTCGTGCAAAAGGACGAAAAACAGTATCTGTATCTGTGCGATGAGGGAGAAACTCTTGTCTACACAATTGCGGACGGAAGTCCGAAATTAACCGGGCGCGTGATCGGGGAACTTGCGCCAACGGATTATTCGGCATATGAAGTATTCCCAAATCCTTCGGAACTGATCATGGATCACAATGCTTTTCTGGTGCGTGAACTGCTGGAGCTGAGCGCAAAAGCCCATGTCGGCGAGGACGGCATTCCGGTATATGACGAACTGTTCCGGGATGAGTACAATGTAGAACCGATGTCCGTTCTTGTACCGTTTGAGGCAGAAGTGTTTACGGATGAGAATGATACGGAGCCTGAGATGAAAACCCTGCCGCAGAATACCTGGCTGAATTTCCTTCGGACCGATGGAGAAAGCTTTATTGACCTGACCATGGAGTACGAGGAAGGCATCTGCAGGTTCTATGTCACGGGTGATTATGAGAAAGGTTTTAAGGTAAACGGCCATCCGGTGGAGGAAGTGCTGAACTTAAACGGATGGCTTGAGGAATAGATCGGAGGGATCATTTTGCGGAAAGTAAAAATCACGGCATTCATACTTTGCATGGCCCTGTGCTTATCGGCGTGCGGTGCAAAAGAAGAAAAAAACGCAGGCGAGGATTTAAAACAGAAGATCGCCAATCAGAAAAAAGCGGATATGCGCAAACCCGGTACGAAAGCGGACAATGCGACCGTAGAAGATGTACAGCCTTCTCATGCGGATGCGGATCTTTCAAGTGAAGATGCGATCCGTGCTTTTCTTGCAGGGGAATGGGGATTTACGGACCTTGAGACCGGAGAGGATTATGCGACCGTTACGTTTGCAGAAGACGGCTCCCTGACTTTTATGCGCCTTTCGGATCAGGCATCCTGCACGGGTACGATCGGATTTGAGCGGAATTATTCCGGGGAAGCGGAGAGCCTGGACTATTTCAATCTGGAACTGAACGGCATTGCGGATCTTGTGAGTGATGACTTAAGTACCGAGCCGGATGAAAGCTGTGATACAAGCGGAAAGTTCTACATCGGATGCGGCGAGACGGAAGATTACCTGTTCCTGAATGAGATCGGAAACGGCGATACCTGGATCTCCCTGGAAGTCTTTAACATCCATAAGGATGATCCGGGCGGAAAATGGGCACAGTGGATGTTCCACCGCCGCCATGATGCCGGACAGAAAGCCGCAGCTTCCGCATCGGATGATTTTTACGCATGGGTATGGCAGAAGGATGGTAATTCTGTTTTTCTCCAGAAGATGATCCCGCATACATATGATACCTTTGGGGAGTATTCGGACACGGCATTTACCGCTGCATACTTTACGGAAGAAGAGGACCCGGCGGTCATTGAATATCAGCTGGATGCGGGGGTTGATACCTCCGGCTTCTATGATGAGAAAACCTGGAACTCCATGTTCCCGCTGGATATGTACAAGATCAAAACGGATGGGAACGGTACCATCAAACAGGTGTCGGAAGTGGATAAGGCATTCTACGGCATCTATGACTTCGGGGAACTCGAACCTGACTTTTACAGCGAGCAGAGAATGTTCTACTGCAACAACGCCTCTTACGACATGGAGGATATCGCACCTGCCATCACGGCGATCATGGATTGTACAAAAGCCGGGGAATGGATCGTTGTGGAAGGACACGTCAATCCGCATCGCAGCATCTATTCGTTCTTTAATCTGCGGACGGGTTATTTTGAATATGAGGTTGTGGGGACCAATCTGATCTGGAGAGATAATAATATCGCAACGGCCGTTTACGCATCGGACAATGAGGTGCGGGATATCTTCGGGAATCTGGTCGGATTTGCCGATGAGGGCGAAGTATATAACTTACGCTTCAAGGATGATCAAACGATCGAGGCGGAGTACATGCTCATCGAAAACGGCGTGGAGAAGAACTTCACGAAGGAATTCGAATACGAGGCACCGGATACGGCCCTGTTTGCCTATTATGAATATCTGCTGACATGGAGCGCAAGAGACTGGAGAGAGTTTGCGGCCATGGCGCCTGATGGCGCAGATGCCTTTTTGCTGGTGGATCCGCCGGAATTTGTGTTAAACCGCATGGGCCCGCCGTATGAATATGAAAAGGGCGCACTCGACACCATAGCCGTTGTCGCGCTGAAGGACGATCTGAAACTCCATATTGAGGCCGATGAACCGGGTGCTTCCGGAAAAGGAAAGCGCTATGATTTTGACCTTTCGAAAAAGGACAATCAGGTCATTCAGGTTACGGCGCCGGAGGGAATGCCGATGGATAACCTGGTGATCAATACGAAGGACAATAAAGAGATCATTTGGCCGATCATGCCGCTCTCCGGCAGGATCGTGCAGAAGAGTACGTTTCTTACGGAATAAAAATCTCAGAGAGGGATAGAAACTTGAAAGCATTTGGAAAAAGAACCGTTGTTACACTGATCATCATGACGCTTTTGTTAACGCTGACCTGCGGCTGCGGCGGATCCGGCAAAGAGGATCCGGGCGCGGAGCTGTTAAAGAAGGCGGAAGAAGCGGCAAAGAAAAAAGAACTCCCGAAACGGAAGGAACAGACGGAGGAAAAACCGGCTGCGAATGAGAAGATGGCAGCGGAGAGTGAACTGTTTGAGAAGATGTCTGCCTGGACATTTCATTTTGCAAGCGGTGCCGGCGGCTGGGAAACGGTTTTGAATGTGGAGCCTGACGGATCTTTTTCCGGGGAATACTATGACGGTGACATGGGAGATGACGGACCGGGGTATCCTGACGGAACCTGGTACGACTGTGTTTTCCACGGACAGTTTTCCGAGGAGTCTCAGGTTTCCGACTATGTTTATGAGATCCGGATTACTTCCCTGGAAATGGAAACGGAGACCGGAACGGAAGAGATCAAAGACAATATGCGCTATGTCTATACGGAGCCTTACGGACTGGAAGGCGTTATGGATGGAAGCGGTTCGTTATATGTCTATTTACCGGGTACTGCGCTTGACGAACTGCCGGTACCTTATATGAGCTGGATCACACCGCTTTTCTTCGGAACCTATGTCGGGGAAGAGGGGGACTACGTGGAGGACTATCCGGATGATCTGCCCTTCTGCGGCCTGTTCAATGACAAGGATGAATGCGGGTTCTTTTCCGAAAACAACGGGCAGGTAAACGGAATGTATCTGGCAAACCGTGTCAAATTGCCGGGGCTTTTACCGACGCTTACGGAAATGCATGATGACGGAACGTATCGTTATGAGGACATGGATCCGGCGGGCATGGATCTGATCATCAATACCTGTGTCAAACTGGACAGCCGTACGGATGTTTATACGGATCAGGAAGGATTCGTTGAGGCGGTCCTAAAGAAGATCTATGACGGGGAAGACTACCACGATCTTTATGTTCCGGATCAGGAGCCTTCGGTTTATTATGACGATAAAGAATCCATCAGCGGGTTCCGCTCCTATTATGCGTTCTGGGATACGGGATCCAATGAAGATACCAGATCCTGCCGCGGAAGATTCATGTCTTCGGTCAATGCCGGGGGAGACGTGCAATTCGGTTATGCTTACATCGTTTCTTCTTCCGAATACAGTTCCTATGGCGGCGAGGCGATCAATTTCTATTTATCTTCCCTGCAGGTTACGGGAAGAGCGGAGAACATTTCCTCTGCGGGCGGTGCAAAGACGGCGCCGGCTGAGCGGAAACTTGTGATGGCGATCGCAAGCGCTGACAGGTCTGTTTTGACCGCCGATGAGGTGGAATGGGTAACCGAGGATGACACGGAAGCGATCGAGAAATACGGGCTGGATCCGAATGAATTTTACGATGATTATCAGATCGGCGGATTTACGGCGCAGTATCAGGAATATCCTGTCACAAAAGACTGTGCGTTCTATGTCCAGTATCCGGAGGATAAGCTGCATAAGCTGCTTGATAGGGACGAATTTGAATCCTATTTAACGCGGTATGATGAGGACGGGATGCTGATGAATTTCCTGATGGATGAGACGGGGAATGTTGTCTTTGTCTACGAACCCTATACACCGTAATGACAGGAACGATCTATTTGCGCGTGGGATCATAGTGTGTTATGATCATCTGCGAAAGGCAAAGGAGCCTGTCGGTTGATTCGGCATGCTCTTTTTTCGATTTATCATACACGTTCAGGAGGACTATTTATGTGTGGTATCGTCGGATATATCGGTGACAAGCAGGCCTGTCCGGTATTACTGGAGGGGCTGACCAAACTGGAATACCGCGGTTATGATTCCGCGGGTGTTGCGATCAGAAACGGGGAAGAGCCTGCCGTGGTCGTTAAGACGACCGGTAAGATCCGGAATCTGATCGATAAGACGGAAGACGGAAAACTGCTTCCCGGTAACTGCGGGATCGGGCATACCAGATGGGCCACGCACGGGGCGCCCAGTACCGTCAATGCACATCCGCATGTTTCGGGTAACTGCACGGGATCGGGTTCGGGAACCGTGGAGTCGGATGTTGTCGGCGTACACAACGGCATTATCGAAAACTTCCAGGAACTTCGGGCCAAAATGGAGCGGCACGGTTATAAGTTCTATTCCGAGACCGATACGGAAGTGTTGATCAAACTGGTGGATTATTATTATAAGAAATACAAGGTCGGCCCGATCGATGCGCTGGCTAAGACGATCGTGCGTGTTCGTGGTTCCTACGCACTTGCGGTGATGTTTAAGGAATACCCGGGCAAGATCTTTGTGGCAAGAAAAGATTCTCCCATGATCATCGGCCTGAATAAGGGCGAGGCTTTTCTGGCTTCTGATGTGCCGGCGATCTTAAGCCATACCAGAAACGTATACTATATCGGTAATCTGGAAATGGCTGAGCTTTCCGCAGGGAATGTGGTCTTTTACAACCTGGACGGCGACACGATCACAAAGGAAGCCGTGACAATCGAGTGGGATGCGGAGGCTGCACAGAAGGGCGGCTTTGAGCATTTCATGATGAAAGAGATCCATGAACAGCCGGAAGCGGTCGACAATACCCTGCGGAAATATATTCGGGGCATACAGGAAGAAGAGGAGAGCACTTTACGTGTGGACCTTGACGAAGTCGGGCTAAATGCGGAAAAGATGAAGGCCTTCTCAAGGATATACGTTGTGGCCTGTGGCAGCGCATGGCATGCCGGAATGGAAGCAAAGTATGTCTTTGAAGAATTTGCAAGGATTCCGGTCAATGTGGAACTGGCTTCGGAATTCCGTTACAGCAAAGCGGCCCTGGATCATGATGCGCTTGTGATCGTGATCTCACAATCCGGGGAAACGGCAGATTCCCTGGCGGCACTTCGGATGGCTAAGGAGCAGGGCTTAACGATCCTTGCGATCGTAAATGTGATCGGTTCATCGATCGCCAGAGAATCGGATCATGTCATGTATACGATCGCAGGTCCCGAGATCTCGGTAGCAACGACCAAAGCATACAGCTGCCAGCTGATCTGTGCTAATTTGCTTGCCATTGCATTCGGTGTTGCAAGAAATACACTTGAGGATGCCGAAACGTATCTGGAGGAACTGCTGTCGTTGCCTGAAAAGATGCGAAAGGTCTTAGAGGATCAGGAACGCATCCAGTGGTTCGCATCCAAATATGCGAGTGCTCGTGACATTTTCTTTATCGGCAGAGGGATCGACTATGCGATCTGTCTGGAAGGGTCACTGAAGATGAAAGAGATCAGTTATATTCATTCGGAGGCCTATGCTGCCGGTGAACTCAAGCACGGAACGATCTCACTTGTGGAAGAGGGAACGCTGGTGATCGGTTCCTTAACACAGAGCAATCTCTATGAGAAAACACTCAGCAATATGTTGGAGTGCAAGAGCCGCGGCGCCTATCTGATGGGGATCACGGCATATGGTAAATATGATGTGGAAGACAGTGTGAACTTTACGGTCTATGTACCGAAGGTGGATGAACATTTTATCGGTTCTCTTGCGATCATTCCGTTGCAGCTGCTCGGTTATTATATCAGTGTCGCAAAAGGCCTTGATGTGGATAAGCCGAGAAATCTGGCTAAGAGTGTGACGGTGGAGTGACACCGGATCGGAGGAAGTAATGAAAGTATCATACAGCGGGATCGAAGGCTCTTTTGCAAGCATTGCCGCTTCACTGATCTGTCCGGATGCCGAGCGGATCTCCTACAGAACCTTCCAGGAGGCATATGCTGCGGTAGAAAAGGATATCTGTGAAGCAGCCATCCTTCCGATCGAGAACAGTTATGCCGGAGAGGTCGGCCAGGTCACGGATCTGATGTTTCATGGTGATCTCATTGTTGCCGGTGTTTATGAATTACCGGTGGTTCATTACCTGATGGGGATTGAAGGCAGCAGGGCGGATCAGATCAAAACCGTGCTTTCGCATCCGCAGGCACTCGAACAATGCAGTGAATATATCCTTTCCCATGGTTTTATGACGCAGTCCTGTGAGAATACGGCCCGGGCAGCCAGGGAAACAGCGGAAAGAGCGGACGTAAGCGTTGCCGCCATCGCAAGCAAACTGACCGCCAGACTCTACGGGCTGACCGTTCTGGAGGAAAGGATCAATGACAGTCCGGATAACACTACGCGTTTTGCGGTTTTAAAAAAGCAGGCACAGGTCTTGAGTGAAGAGGCGGATCCGTGTTACAATGTCGAAGATAATGTCAATTCCATCCTCATGTTTACGGTCAGACACACTTCCGGGACATTGGCACGCGCCCTGTCTGTTTTAAGTGATTTCGGTTACAACATGCGAATGATCCGAAGCAGGCCGCTGAAGAATAAGAACTGGGAATATTATTTCTATACGGAAGTGGAGGGCAGCCTGTTTACCGAAAAAGCAAAGCAGATGCTGTCGGGCTTACGATATGAGTGTGGGGAACTGAAGGTTCTTGGAACCTATCAGCCGGGATTACAGTTATCCCAGGAATAATACCATGCAGATCAAAGTTGCCATTCCACAACATCATTACGAGATAGAGATCGATCGCGGACTTTTGCATAAAGTGCGCGATCTGTGTGATTTAGACAGAAAGGTCCTGATCGTTACGGATTCAGGCATCCCTGGGGAATATGCCAAAGTGCTTGCATCCCAGTGCAGGGAAGCCGTGATCGAAACGATCCCTGCAGGAGAGAACAGTAAGGACCTTGCATGGTTTTCACATCTTGAAAAAGCGATGCTTACGCATGATTTCACGAGAAAAGATTGTGCTGTTGCACTCGGCGGCGGTGTGGTCGGGGATCTGACGGGCTTCGCGGCTGCCTGCTACATGCGCGGGATTGATTTTTACAATATCCCGACAACGGTCTTATCGCAGGTGGATTCTTCGATCGGCGGCAAGACGGCCGTCAATTTCGAAGGCGTCAAAAACATCGTCGGCGCATTTTACCAACCGAAAAAAGTGATCATTGATTATGACGTCCTGCAATCGCTCTCCAAACGCCAGGTCGCAAACGGCATGGCAGAGGCAATCAAAATGGCCGTTACCTTTGATGCCGCGTTGTTTGAAAAGTTTGAAGCGGCATCTGATCCTGTGGAGATGATCCCGCTCATTGCTTCGGCAATCGAATTAAAGCGGGCCGTTGTGGAACAGGATGAGAAGGAAATGGGGATCCGTAAGGTCTTAAACTTCGGGCATACGCTGGGACATGGCGTGGAAGCAGCAAGCATCGGGAAACTGCTGCACGGCGAATGCGTGGCACTCGGCATGCTGCCGATGTGTTCGGCTCCCGTGCGTTCGCGTCTTGAGAAACTGTTTGACAGGATGGAGCTGCCGGTCAGATATGATTTTGACATCGATACGGCAATGCATGCGATCCGCCATGATAAAAAGGGGCACGGAGACAGTGTTACGGCGGTTGTCGTGCAAACGATCGGGGAATATGAATTCTGCGAAATGGATTTTGCGGAACTTGAAAACAGATTACAAAAGATCAGGGGATAGAAGATGAAAAATTCATTCGGACAAAATCTTACGGTCACGCTTTTCGGGGAAAGTCACGGTCCCTATATCGGGGCTGTTCTGGACGGCTTTGCGCCGGGGATCGTGATCGATGAAGACTATATCAGGTATCAGCTTTCGCTGCGCCGTCCGTTCGGAAAGATTTCGACAGGGCGTGTTGAGGAAGATGCATTTGAAATCGTAAGCGGCATGTATCAGGGAAGAACGACCGGTACACCCCTTTGCATCCTGATCCCGAACCGTGCGCAGAACAGCGGTGATTACGGTGAGCGTGTGATCAGGCCGGGACATGCGGATTATACGGGTTATTGCAAATATCACGGATTTGAGGACCATCGCGGCGGCGGGCATTTCAGCGGACGGATCACGGCGGCGCTTGTGGCCGCAGGTGCCGTTGCGCAAAGTGCGCTGATGGAAAAAGATATCATGATCGGCAGCCATATTCTGCAGCTGCAGGGCATTTCCGACAGACATTTTGAAGATATCCCGGCGGATATCGCTTATATCAACAAGCAGGCTTTTCCGGTCTTTCATCCTGCCGCAAAGGAAGGAATGGAAGAGGAGATCTTAAGTGCCGCACAGCGGGGCGACAGCGTCGGCGGGATTTTGGAGAGTGCCATTTACGGGATGCCGGCAGGGGTTGGCGAACCGTGGTTTGACAGCGTGGAAGGCATGCTCGCTCATGCACTTTATTCCATTCCGGCAGTAAAGGGCGTGCAGTTCGGGCTCGGATTCGACGGCTGTAAGTATTATGGCAGTGACTATAACGATCCGCTGCGGTATGAGGATGACGAGGTTGTGACGGTAAGCAACCATAATGGCGGGATCAACGGCGGGATCACAAACGGCATGCCGATCCTGTTCCGTACGGCAATAAAGCCGACGCCGTCTATTTTTACAAAGCAGGACAGCATCGATATTGCAACACATGAAAATACCACCATACAGGTCAAGGGCCGGCATGATCCTGCGATCATTCACAGGGCCAGAGTGGTCGTTGACAGTGTGAGTGCACTGGTCATGTATGATCTGCTTGCAGGAAGATACGGTACGGATTATTTCATTCCCCTGGATTGAACACTGCCTGGGAGAAAAGTGCATGGATTACGGATTGATCGGTGAAAAACTGGGGCACAGTTTTTCCAAGGAGATACACGAACAGCTTGGCGGATACGCCTATGAATTACGGGAAGTGGCAAGGGATGAACTGGATGCGTTTATGAAAGCGCGTGCATTTACCGGCATCAATGTTACGATCCCCTATAAGCAGCAGGTGATCCCGTATCTGGATCAGATCGATGAGAGCGCAAAGAAGATCGGTGCCGTCAATACCATCGTCCACCGCGACGGAAAACTGTACGGCTACAATACGGATTATTTCGGGCTGAAGGAACTGATCCAAAGCCGGTTTGATCTGAGCGGAAAAAAGGTACTGATCCTCGGCAGCGGCGGGACGAGTAAGACAGCCCTTGCTGTCTGCAGGGATCTTGGAGCGAAAGAGATCAAACGGGTATCGAGATCGGCAGAGGATGCGGATACCGTTTCTTATACACAGGCGGTGAAAGAAACGGATACGCAGTTTCTGATCAACACTACGCCCTGCGGCATGTATCCGGATATTGATGCAAGAGCGATAGACTTAAGCGCTTTTCCCAAACTGTCCGGCGTGATCGATGTGATCTATAATCCGCTTCGGACAAGACTGATGATACAGGCCATGCAGCTTGGTATTCCCTGTGTCGGCGGCCTTATGATGCTGGTGTTCCAGGCGGCTGCCGCCATGTCATATTTTACGGGGCAGGAGGCAGATGATGACAGCGTAAGGGAAGTCTATGCATCCATCAGGGCGCAGCGGGAGAACATTGTTCTGACCGGTATGCCGGGCGCCGGAAAAAGCACGGTCGGAAAACTGCTTGCGAAAAAACTTGGCATGGATTATGTTGATACCGATGAAATGATCGTAGAACGGGAAGGACGTGCGATCACGGATATTTTTGCCGCGGACGGCGAGAATGCGTTTCGGCAGATGGAAGCGGAAGTGGCGAAAGAGCTTGCATGCAGGAATCACACGGTCATTGCAACCGGCGGCGGATTTATCCTGAACCCGGAATGCGAAAAAGCAATGAAAGCCTACGGGCGTGTGATCTTTCTTGACAGGAATCCGGAGACGATCCGTCCGACGGATGACAGGCCGCTTGCGGATGAAGCAGCAAAGATCCGGAAACTGTATGAGGAGCGGCTGCCACGGTATCAAAGAATTGCGGACCATATCATCCCGGTAAACGGAACGCCTGAGGATGTCATGCGTGCCATAACGGAAGTAATGAAAAGCGGGGAGTCATGATGCAGATCAGAGTCATCAACGGACCAAACATTAATATGCTGGGCAGGAGAGAACCTGAGATCTACGGTACAGCGGGCTATCAGGAACTGTGTGCGCAGATTGAGGGACACGCGGAAAAACTCGGGATCGGCGTTACGATCCTGCAGAGCAACCATGAGGGCGATCTGGTGGATATGATCCAGGATGCCTTAGGACATGCGGATGCGATCGTGATCAACCCCGGGGCCTATACCCATACGAGCATTGCCATAATGGATGCGGCTTTGGCGGTCGGATTGCCGATGGTGGAAGTCCATATTTCGGATGTAACGAAAAGAGAGGATTTCAGGCAGGTCAGTTACATCAGGCAGGCCTGTGAGATAACGATCATGGGGCATGGCATTAACGGTTATCTGGAAGCGCTCAGTTATCTGGCGGAGAAATACAACGCGTGAATATTACGATTTACCCATCAACAGCAAAGGGAACGATCAAGGCACAGCCTTCCAAAAGCATGGCGCACAGGGAGATCATTGCGGCCATGCTCTCATCCGGTACCAGTGAGATATCAAATGTCGCATTTTCGGAAGACATACTGGCAACCATGGATTGTGCAAAGACTTTGGGTGCCGGGATCGATCAAATGCCTGACAGCCTTCGCATTGCGGGTATTGCCGGTAGCAGGCCGGATCAGCCGGTCGATTTTATGTGCCGGGAGAGTGGCAGTACCATGCGGTTCTTTATGGGCATTGCCATGGCACTTGGCTCTCATGCGCGTTTTTTTGGAAGTGATACGCTGCTGAACAGACCGTTTCAGGTTTATGAGGAGATCTGTAAGAAACAGGGGATCACCTTTTTACGCCATGCGGATCATATCGAAATCGACGGGCAATTGCAGCCGGATACGTTTGAAATTCCAGGAAATATCAGCAGCCAGTTTATTTCAGGCCTGTTGTTCGGCCTGCCGCTGCTTGCGGGTGACAGCAGCATTCATCTGATCCCGCCTGTGGAAAGCCGGTCCTATATTGAACTGACACTGCGTGCACTCCGTGATTTTGGCATCCTTGTCAGAACGGATGGAGATGTCTTATCCGTTCCCGGGCAGCAGGCATACCGAAGTGCCAACTTAAGCGTGGAAGGTGACTTTAGCAATGCTGCGTTTCCGGAAGCACTGAATCTGTTTGGCGGTAAGGTAACGGTTACAGGATTACCGCAGGACAGCGCACAGGGCGACGCGGTTTATACAAAGCATTTTGAAAGCCTGCAAAAAGGGGCCGCAACGGTCGATCTGTCCGATTGCCCGGATCTCGGACCCGTATTATTTGCGGTTGCTGCCTGTCTTCACGGCGGTGATTTTACCGGGACAAAGCGTCTTCAGATGAAAGAGAGCGACAGGGGGCGTGTCATGTGCGAAGAACTTGCAAAATGCGGCGTTGAAACGATCATGGAAGAGAACTTTATCCGGATCCTGCCATCCGCATTGCACGCACCGAAGGCGGAACTAAGTGGCCATAATGATCACCGGATCGTCATGGCATTGTCCGTTCTTCTGACACGAATCGGTGGAACGATCACCGGCGCCGAAGCCGTCCGCAAGAGCTATCCCGGCTTCTTCGACGATCTCCGGGAACTTGGAATACAATACAAAATCATGGATTAAGAAAAGGATTCTAAGCAGAACACCTTTTGAGCGAGCGTCAAAGAGCGAGCGAGAAAGTGTTGTTCTGCGCAGAATCTGTTATGAAGGCAAGTAGATGAATTGGAATCAGGATACAAAAATCGTGATCGTCGGTCTCGGTCTGATCGGCGGCAGTTACGCGAGAGCCCTGAAGAAAAAGGGGCATCATGTCTGTGCCATTGATAAGGATCAGGCATCACTTGATTATGCATTGAACGCGGGAATCATTGATGCGGGTTCTGTGGATACCTCGCTGCTGCCTGAAGCGGATGTCATCATCCTCGCACTTTACCCGACACTTGTCGTTGACTGGGTCAGGGCGCATCGTGGCGAATTCAGGAAGGGTGTGATCATCACGGATGTGACCGGCATCAAGTCGGCGATCGTCGATCAGGTCCAAAGCCTCCTTCCGGATGACGCGGAATTTATCGCGGCACACCCGATGGCCGGACGTGAGGTTTCCGGCGTTCAAAACAGCGACGACCGGGTATTTATCAATGCAAATTACATCGTCGTGCCGACGGAGAAAAACAGTGCGGAAGCGATCGCATGGTGCAGGGAACTGGGCAGGGAACTCGGGTTTGCAAGGATATCTGAATTATCCCCGAAGGAACATGACCGGATGATCGCCTATGTGTCGCAGTTAACGCATTGTATTGCCGTGGCACTCATGACCTGTGAGGATAATGAGAACGTACGGGACTATACGGGCGATTCCTTCAGGGATCTGACAAGGATCGCAAATATCAACGAAGACATGTGGACGGAACTGTTCTTTATGAACAGGGAGGCACTTTTGGAAAGACTGGACGGATTTATCGAGGAGATCCAAACGATCAGAGAGATGATCCGGACGGAAGATGCGGAAGGGCTCAAAGAGAAGATGCGCTTATCGACGAAACGACGCGCAATGTTTGATCGGGACTGAAGAGCCATTGAGGAGGAAAACAGAATGGGAGTAGAATTTATCCGCAAACTGGCATTGCCTGCGGAAGTAAAGGAGATGTGCCCGCTTACCGGGAAACTGCACGAGGTGGTCAAGGCAACCAAGGCAGAAATGGAAGAGATACTATCCGGGCAAAGCAGGAAAATGATCCTGATCATCGGTCCGTGTTCTGCCGATAATGAGGAGAGCGTGATCGATTATATCGGAAGACTGAGACCCCTGCAGGACCGTGTCGCAGAGAAGATCCTGATCGTGCCGCGGATCTATACCAACAAACCGCGTACAACGGGAGAAGGGTACAAGGGGATGCTGCATCAGCCTAAGCCCGATGAGAAGCCTGATCTGTTCAAGGGCCTCATTGCAACGAGGCATCTGCATATCCGTGCGATCGAGGAATGCGGGTTTGCCTGTGCGGATGAGATGCTTTATCCGGAAAATTACCAGTATCTGGACGATCTGCTTGCCTATGTTGCGGTCGGTGCGAGATCCGTGGAAGATCAGCAGCACAGGCTGACCGCCAGCGGGATTTCCGCGCCGGTCGGCATGAAGAACCCGACCAGTGGGGATTATGCGGTCATGTTAAATGCCATTCAGGCATCGCAGCATCCGCATACCTTCATTTATCGCGGGTGGGAAGTGAAATCAACCGGTAACCCGTACGCGCATGCGATCCTGCGCGGTTATACCAACAAGCACGGAGAGTCTCAGCCCAACTATCATTATGAAGACCTGATCCGCCTGTATCATATGTATCAGGCCAAGGAACTGATCAATCCGGCAGTGGTCATTGATACCAATCATGCCAATTCCGGAAAAGATCCGTTTGAACAGCCGCGTATCATCAAGGAAGTGATCAATTCCATGAAGCACAATGAGAGTGTGGGAAGTATGATCAAGGGCTTCATGGTGGAGAGTTACATCGAAGACGGATGCCAGCGCATCGGTGGCGGGATTTACGGCAAATCGATCACGGATCCGTGTCTCGGATGGGAAAAGACCGAGCGTCTGGTCTTGGAAATGGTAGAACAACTTGCATAAAAGATCATAGAAAAACGGCCGCCGGAATGGTGGCCGTTTTCTATGTGCATAAAACCTGCTTAAACTTCCTTGGGGTTCGGACCGAACTGATTGGTACCGGGCTGGGAATCCTTTGCACAGTTTACGATCAAAATGATCACACCGGCGATCGGGATCAAGCCGAACAGGATGAAGGTCCATCTCTTGCCGATGTCATGCAATCTGCGAACGGTTACCGCAAGACCGGGAAGCAGAACGGCAAGCGAGAAGAGAAGTGATAGGATAGAGAATACGGTTGCGTCCGTAGCATTGTACAGTGCGGAAAATACACCGGTTACGATCGCATTGAAAAGCTCAAAGAACCAGAATTCACTCCTGCATGCTCTGCCGTTGAAATCGACATACTTCGTAAAACATGTTTTGATTGCTTCAATAAAACTCATAGTCTATCTCCTTTCCCTTGGTAAAAAAACCATAATTTATTATCAATTCATTTACCTGTTTTTGTCAATATAAAAAAACAGTTGACACGGATCATTTTCCTGTGTTATAAAATTATAAACCGTTGATGGAGAGTGAGTAGATTACACCTCTGATCCGTACAGAGAGCCGCTGGTGCTGAGAATGCGGTGGGTCATGCGAAACCGAATGGACTCCTGAGGGCAAGGGGAAACGGGTAATACCGAAGTATCCGCGCCGGGGTAAGATTCCC
>JAFYDQ010000044.1 GCA_017544705.1 Lachnospiraceae bacterium
AGATGCACTGATCGTTCTGCCGTCACAGGCGACAACCACTTCTTCTTTGATCGCATCCCGCAAAAATTCCTTCAGCGTCGGAACGCCGGTGATGCCCTGCCTGAACAGCTCGATCCCGGTCCCCTCGATCTGATATGCCGCCTGAACGTGATATCTGCCGTCTGCCCAGAGGATCGCCCTCTCCTGCATGACGGCAACGGTTCCCGCGGAACCCGTGAAACCGGAGATATATTCTCTGGTTTTAAAAGCATCATCCACATATTCGCTCTGATGATGATCGGATGTGAAGATGAGATAACAGTCGATCCCTTCTTTTGCCATCTCTTCCCGGAGCAGCAACAGACGCTCTTTGATCATTTCTTTCATAGTTTATCCTTTAGCAGCGAAACCGCGGCCGAAGTACCGATCCTGTCGCAGCCGGCCTGCAGAAATGCATTGAGATCTTCGATCGTGCGGATACCGCCGGCGGCTTTGATTTTGACATCCTCTCCGATGTGCCGTCTAAACAGTTCCACATCTGCAAGCGTTGCGCCTGCCGTTCCGAACCCCGTAGAAGTCTTGATATAATCTGCGCCACCCTCCGTCACGCATTTGCACACGGCAACCTTCTCTTCTTCCGTCAGATAGCAGGTTTCCACGATGACCTTTAGGACCTTTGTGCCGCAGCATGCCTTCAGCGCCCTGATCTCTTCGGTTACGGCCTCAAAATCACCGTTCTTTACATCCGTGATATTGATCACCATATCCACTTCATTTGCCCCATCAGCAATTGCCTGCTTTGTTTCTGCAAGTTTGCCGGCCGTTGTTTCGTAGCCGAGCGGAAAACCGACGACCGTACAGATATTCAGTTCCGGGAAAGTCTCATGGATCCTTGCGATATAACAGGGCGGAACGCATACGGAAGCCGTATCGCAGGCGATCGCATCCTCGCAGAGTTTCCTGATATCTTCCCATGTTGCAACGGGTTTTAATAACGTATGATCACAGTGCTGTAAGATTTCACGGTTTGTCATAGAATCCTGTCCCTCCTTCTGTTAAAACATCAGTCGTATTATAGCATATTTATCTCCTAAAAATTTGTGAAATTTGGGCGATTTTGCTTGTTACATTGTAGACTTAAATGTTAGAATAGACATACACGACGCAAAACAGTACAGATTTAGACAAGGAACGAACAGATGACGCACAATATCTATTCAGAAATCACGCCCGAGCTTAAGAAGCTTGCTGCCATGTCCGAGAACTCCTGCAAGATCGATCCGCAGCTTTATATTGATATGGATGTGAAACGCGGCCTTCGCGACTTAAGCGGAAAAGGTGTCCTTGCCGGACTTACCAATATTTCGGATGTGCGTGCGAACATCATCAAGGATGATATCTTAACACCCATTCACGGAGAACTGTTCTATCGCGGTTACAACGTCCGTGATCTGATCAAAGGATTTACAAGTGAGGACCGTTTCGGATACGAGGAGGTCACTTATCTTCTGCTGTTCGGCAAACTGCCGAATGCGCAGGAACTGGCTTCCTTCCGTGAACTGCTGGCCTTCTATCGAACCCTGCCGACTTACTTTGTACGGGATGTCATCATGAAAGCACCGAGCAGGGATATGATGAACACGCTCGCCCGGTCTGTGCTGATGCTCTATTCCTATGACGATCATGCCGATGATATATCCCTGCCGAATGTCCTTCGTCAGTGCATTCAGCTGATCAGTTTATTCCCCCTGCTATCCGTGTACGGCTATCAGGCTTACAGGCATTTTCATTTCGGGAAAAGCCTGTATATCCATCCGCCCGGAGACGATCTCTCCACTGCGGAAAATATCCTGCGTCTTCTCAGGCCAAATAAGAAATACACGCCGCTTGAAGCAAAGATCCTGGATGTGGCACTGGTCCTGCACATGGAACACGGTGGCGGAAACAATTCCGCATTCACGACGCACGTTGTCAGTTCTTCCGGTACGGATACCTATTCCGCGATCGCTGCGGCGCTCGGATCTCTGAAAGGCCCGAGGCATGGCGGCGCCAACATCAAGGTCATTGAGATGATGGACGATCTGCGATCGCACGTTTCGGACCCGAAGGATGAAGAGGCTGTGACTGCCTATTTGAAATCCCTGCTGAATAAAGAGGCCTTTGACAGACAGGGATTGATCTACGGTATGGGACATGCCGTTTATTCCCTCTCTGATCCAAGGGAACGGATCTTCAAGGAATTTGTGGCGAAACTTGCAGAAGAAAAAGGCCTGCAGGAAGAATTCGAACTCTATTCCCTTGTCGAACGCTTAGGCCCCAAGGTCATCGAAGAAGAACGAAAAATCTACAAGGGTGTCTGCTGTAACGTGGATTTCTATTCGGGATTTGTTTACAAGAGCCTGAACCTTCCAAAAGAACTTTTCACGCCGATCTTTGCGGTCGCACGTATTGCCGGCTGGAGTGCACACAGAATGGAGGAACTCTCCAATAACGGAAAGATCATCCGTCCGGCCTACAAGCCCGTGGGCGAGGATGCCGTTTATCATGCCCTGAAAGACCGTGTTTAACCGTTGTGAAAAAGCACAGTTTGTTATATAATCCATACATACGGAGGTAGCTTTTTATGGATGACAAAGATGCCAAATTCTTAATCTGTGACGATTCGATCCTTGCAAGAAAAAATCTCTCGGCAATGCTGAAATCCTTTGGATATACCAACATCATCGAAGTATCCAACGGGCAGGATGCCGTCAATGCATATATGCATGAACATCCGACCGTAGCGCTTCTGGATATTGTCATGCCGATCAAAGACGGGGTCACCGCTACCAGGGAAATTCTGGAATATGATCCCAAAGCGATCGTTATCATGGTCTCTTCCGTCGGCACGCAGACAAATCTGCGCGAAGCCATTAAAGCGGGTGCCAAGGACTTCATCCAGAAACCCGTTGAAGAAGATCTTTTGGAAGAAGTGCTCAATCACGTATTGAACGGATAAATACAGGGGATAGATCAATGGATACCGAAAAAATGATGAATGACATTCTGGAAGCTTCCAATTTCGCCGAATTGAAAGACCAGATGTCTGATTTTGTAAGTGAATATATCAGGAAGCTGATCCTGGATGTGCTCATGTATGTCAATACGGACATCAGTGTCGGTGAGATCACACTGGTTTCCGAATTCTATGCCAATAAAGAACTCTCTCAGGAAATCACGGGCGTTCCGTCCGCATATTCGGCACTCGATGCGTCCGAAGACGTTCTGATCAGATTTGCGGCAGACTACTCCAAAATGGATATGAATGAATATGACGTTTTGGTGAAGGAATCCCTGCTCGATTTCCTGAACCTGCACAACGGCCTGTTTGTGGTGCAGTTGTCCAAGCTGAACATCTGTGAACTGAGTCTTGCCGTACCAAAGCAAAACGGGGCTTTTCTGATGAGCTCGCCCGCAACCGGCAAGATCACCGTCATCCCCGTTTCATTTCCTTATGGAACCATTCAGTTTCTCTTATGTGAGCTGAATCAGTAATTCACGAACCGAACAGACATTTCTGCACCATGTCGTGCATTTCATTAACACCGCATTTTTGTTTATGCAGAATTTCCGCATTCCGGATGCTTGCAACGGCATTCGGAATGTTTCTTTTTGAAAGGGTCTGTAGCCGGTCCGCCATCTCGAAATCATCCTTTGCACAAAAATCAGGATCGATCGCACGCAGAACATTTTCACCGAATTTATACGGACTGGCGGTGGAAATGATCACGCTCTTGCACGAAGGCTTCTCTTCCGTTTTATACTTTCTGTCTGCAAATGCGGCAACAGCGGTATGCGGATCGATCACATAACCGTATTTGTCATAGACGGATGCGATCGTCTCAAGCACTTCCTCGCCAGTCGCATAAGCGCCGTAGAAATCCTTCAGGCATTCCTGCATCTTCGCAGTGATCTCATATCTTCCGCTCTCGGATAACTGCCGCATCAGTTCCGTATTGGTCTTCGCATCCGAACCGCATGACAGATAGATCAGCCTCTCCAGATTGGAGGAGATCAGGATATCCATGGACGGGGACGAGGTCAGGATGAACGGCCTGTTCCTGTCATAGATCCCGGTCTGAAAGAAATCAAATAATACTTTATTGTCATTGCTTGCACAGATCAGTTTCCCAACCGGCAGTCCCATCATTTTGGCAAAGTAGGCAGCCAGGATGTTCCCGAAGTTTCCGGTCGGAACCGTAAAATCAAGCGTATCACCGGCCTGAATGGCACCCGCTTTTATCATCCTGCCATATGCATATACATAATAAACGATCTGCGGGATCAGCCTGCCGATATTGATCGAATTGGCCGAGGAAAAACAGAACCCTGCCTGATCCAGTTCTTTCTTAAACTGTGCATCATGAAAGATCTTCTTTACGCCTGTCTGGCAATCGTCAAAATTCCCGTAAACGGCAACGACATCCGTATTTTTACCCTTCGTCGTAACCATCTGAAGTTCCTGGATACGGCTGACACCGCCGTCCGGATAAAAGACGATGATCCTGGTGCCCGCTACGTCCGAAAATCCCTCCAGTGCCGCTTTACCGGTATCACCGGATGTGGCGGTTAAGATCACGATCTCTTTATCCACGTGATTTTTACGGATCGCAGTCGTTAAGAGATGCGGCAGAAGCGACAGTGCCATATCCTTAAAAGCGATCGTTGCACCGTGGAACAGTTCCAGGAAATACTGGTCTCCTGCCTGCGTGATCGGTGCGATCTCTTCGGTATCGAATTTGGAATCATAAGCTTTCCCGATACAGTCACGAAGTTCCTCTTCCGTATAATCATCCAGATAATCCTTCATGACAAGGTAAGCCGTCTCATGATAGGAAAGCTCCGGTAATTTGGCAAGCGGAATTGACAGTGCAGGTACATGGTCCGGCATGAACAGCCCGCCGTCATCTGCAAGGCCCTTTAAAATCGCCTCTGAGGCACTTAACGGTCCGTATCCGCGTGTACTGTTATACTGCATCGTTCTTACCCTCCGCGGTATTTGCTTCTTCCGCTGCTTTACGCGCGTCACTCGCATCTTTCATATCGCGCAGCTTTTTTCCCAGCATTACCGCGACAACAATGATGACAATACTGATCAGTGTCAACAGAACATAAGTCGTTACCATTCTTTCCACCCATCCTTTTCAGTCATTTTCTAATTTCAAATCATATCATCTGCACGATCTCATCGTCAAGCAGGTCATCCGCATCCGCGGCCGTTGTGGCAAGCTTATCGCAGCGTTCATTCTGCGGGTGTCCGTCATGTCCTTTGACCCAGGTGAACGTCACTTCATGGTTCTGCATGGCAGCCAGAAGACGCTTCCAGAGGTCTGCATTTAAAACCGGCTTTTTGGTACTGTTCTTCCAGCCATTTTTCTGCCAGCCGTCAATCCAGTGCTGATTAAACGCATCCGTGACATACTTGGAATCGGAGATCACATTGACCGTACACGGTTTGATCAGTGCTTCAAGACCGACGATCACGGCCATCAGTTCCATCCGGTTGTTCGTGGTTTTCTTATACCCCGCACTGAATTCCCGTTCATGTAACTGTCCCTTTGTATCCACGTATTCGATGATCGTTCCGTATCCGCCGGGACCTTCCGGATTACTCCTGGCTGATCCGTCCGTGTAAATGGTTACTTTCATGTCGTACTCCCGAGAACCTCCCACTGATTGGTGCTCACAAAATGTGCGGCTGCTTCTTTGGCATTCCTGATGGTTTCCTGATCGAATCCGATGACGGACAACAGCATGATCGCATTCTGTGTGTGCGATCTTCCGTCCTGAAGACGATAGTTGAAGATCACATCTCCACCTGAAACCTCTTCCTCAAAATGATAATTGGTAAATTCATTTTCCAGAATATGCGTCAGTTCAATATCGTGTGTCGCCGCGAAACAGATCGCATTGGTCTTATTCAGATTGGAGAGGATCCTGGAGGATGCCGCAATGCGCTCGACCGTATTGGTCCCGCGCAGGACCTCATCCACAAAGCATAACAGCGGAGCTCCGTCTTCCTTGGCCAGATCCACAATGCGCTTCAGGGATTTGATCTCTACCATAAAATAACTCTCGTGCTGTGTGATCTGATCGCTTAAAGCCATCGACGTGACCAGTCTCACCCTGCATGCCCTGTATGCCTTCGCCGGAACCACGGATAAGGTCTGCGATAAAAGCGCACAAAGTGCAATCGTTTTAATAAACGTAGATTTTCCGGATGCATTGGAGCCGGTGATCAGAACGCCGCCTGATGCAGTAACGGAATTCGGAACAGGATCTGAAAGCAGCGGGTGAACGCCATCCATAACGGATATTTCCTTTTGATCGATAAATACCGGACGGGTCAGTTGCGGCATGGCTTTCATGGTGCTTGCCACAGCGATCGATGCATCGATCCTCCCTAGTACTGTCCGTAACCCCTCAATATCTTCCACATGCTCTTTCAAAAACTGCAGCATCGAATTAAACTTGATGATATCAATATGGAAAATGATCCGGATATAGTCAAACAGGATGTCAAAAATGTTTTCCGAAAACTGGGTTCCGCTTGTCAGAAAAAACGCGTTCTTTTTAAAAGATCTGCACTTGGAGACGATCTTTAAGAGCGCATCGGCTTCCTGTTGAATGACGGAATCTTGATCGGATGCAATGGATTCCGCAGCACTCAGCATCCGGATGATATACAGAAACGTTGTAAAGTAAGGTGTGATCTCCCCTTTGCGCTTATAGTACGATAAGATGCTGTATGCAAGAAGGATCAGCAGCGCCGTCACACCGATACCGGATGAGAAAAAGATCAGGATGACGCTTAAGATCAATCCGATGTCGAGCAGATAATGCTTCAGATTACGTTCCGGTTCCAGATCATACGCATATCCCAGAATATCCGTTATGGAAAACTGTCTGATCCTGCCGAGCTTATGCA
>JAFYDQ010000045.1 GCA_017544705.1 Lachnospiraceae bacterium
GAGGAAGAGAGTGCCGCGCAGGAGAGTACGGATGAAAAGGACGAAGAAGACGGACTTTTCGGCCTTTTTGGCAAGAAAAAGGAAGGCAGCGACGCCGATTCCGATACCGTGGAGAGCGAAACGGAAGAAGTGGATGATCCGACGATGCTTGCGGAGAATAAGAGCACGAAGAACGGATACATGAACCGCTGTATTTTCCTCGGTGATTCGAGGACCGTGGCCATGGTCAATTACGGATTTGTATCCGATGACAGCGCCCTTGCCAAGATCGGGATCGCGCATACGGCCGTGGAAAACACGACATTTACCAACAATGCGGGGAGACAGTATACCCTTGCTTCCTATCTGACCAGTCATGAAGCCCCGGTTGTCTATGTTTGCTACGGCGTAAACGGGATGAACGGCATGCCTGAGGATAAATATGAATTCACCTACACGACGCTGGTGGAGCATATCGTGGACTTAGCGCCAAAATCAAAGGTGGTGCTGATGTCGATCTGGCCGGTGAATGACAACGGCACTTACAAGAATTCCGTTAAAAATGAGTGGATAGAGAAATACAATGTCTTTTTGTATGATCTGGCAGAGAAGATGGGACTGCATTATCTGAATGTTGCCGAGATCTTAAAGGGCAGCAACGGACAGATCAAGCCGGAATATGATGCGGGCGACGGGCTGCATTACAGAGCCAGCGCATACAACGATATCATGGATTACATCATCCATCACCCGGTACCGGGGATCCCGGATGACGGTGATTTTGTCGTACACTATGTGAAACCGAGTTCGGAAAACAGCAAGATCATGACGGAAACGCCGAAGCTGCCGCAGAATGTGGAGATCATGCCGACACCGACGGCTACACCCACACCGACACTGACGCCTACGCCGACGCCTACACCGACACCGACGCCGACTCCCACGCCGACACCGACGCCAAAGCCGAAACCAACACCGACGCCGGATCCGTATGATGATGAGGAATACGAACCCGAGCCGGACCCGGACCCCGAGCCGGAGCCTGAACCGGAAGATCCGGACCCGGAACCCGAGCCGGATGATCCCGAGCCTGAGCCGGAACCTGAGCCTGAGCCGGAACCTGAACCGGATCCGGAACCGGAAACAGAAGAAACATCAGAAGAACCGGCTGAATAAGCCGGTTCTTTTGGTTATCTCTATGCCTTGATTTTTTCTCTGAGAAGATCCATGTCAGGCTCGATCAGAAGCGGTTCGCCGGCAGCCTTCATGGCATTGGCCACGTCTTTGAGACCGGAGCCCGTAACGAGACTGACAACCGTGGCGTCATGCTCGATCAGACCTGTTTCGACAGCCTTTTTTACGCCGGCCGTACCTGTGGCACCGGCAGGCTCTGCAAAGATGCCGTATGATCTGCCAAGCAGACGCATGGCAGAGAGAATTTCATCATCAGAAACGTTTATGACAACGCCGTTCGATTCCCGAATGGCGTTGAGTGCTTTATCGGGGTTGCGGGGCACGCCCACAGCAATGCTGTCCGCGATCGTGTTTTCCTCCATGGGAGTCCAGCCTTTTCCTTCCGCGATCGCACGGTTGATGGGACAGCAGCCTTCCGCCTGGACCGAGATCAGGCGCGGCAGCCTGTCTATAAACCCTGTTTCAAACAGATCCTTAAAGCCTTTCCAGACACCGCTGATCGTACAGCCGTCGCCGACGGAAACCGCGACATAATCGGGCATTCTCCAACCGAGCTGCTCTGCGATCTCAAAGGCTACGGTCTTTTTGCCTTCCATCAGATAGGGATTAATCGCGGCATTGCGGTTGTACCAGCCGTATTCTTCGATCGCTTCCGCCGAGAGCCGGAAGGTGTCTTCGTAAGAGCCTTTCACACTGATCACATGTGCACCGAAAACCAGAAGCTGTGCGACTTTTCCTTTGGGCGCACGCTCCGGGACGAAGATATAGGTCTCCATTCCGGCTGCTGCGGCATTTCCTGCAAGCGAAGAAGCGGCATTTCCCGTGGAAGAGCAGGCAATGACTTTTGCGCCGGCTTCTTTTGCCTTCACAATGGCCATCGCGGAAGCACGGTCCTTTAAAGAAGCTGTGGGATTGATCCCATCATCCTTGATATAGAGTGTTTTCAGCCCCAGCTCCGATGCAAGGCGCTGTGTTTTGTAAAGAGGCGACCAGCCGACACGAAGCCTGTGACGGTCCGCATCGGGCACATAGGAATGATGGACCGAAGTACCGCAAGAGGCACAATTGCCGATCGGCAAAAATTCCCGGTATCTCCACATGGAATAATCGGTGCGGTCCTTCATGGCAAGCGGATCCAGGGCTCTCCGGATCCCGTCATAATCATAACGGATATCCAGAATGCCTCCGCATTTTTCGCAGGTTGTCAGATCAGGTGTTGGCTTATGTTCTGCGCCGCATTTGACGCAGACGGCCTTAGTCACATAGTTCATGATGTTTTGGATTTGTTGTTGTTGACGTCAATGTAGCTGTAAAGTGTATATTTTGAAATTCCGAAGAATTTGGATACTTTGTCACCGGACTTGGTGATCAGGAACGCTCCGGCATCATTCAAAAAGCGGATGGCCGTGACTTTTTCGTCCTTGGTCATCAGAGCAACGGGCTTGCCGATTAAGTCCACGCTCTGTTCGATCAGATCATCCAGCAGATCGTTGACATTCTGCGTGATCCGCTCCGGCTGCTTGCGGCGGGTTTCCTCTTCGCCCGTGGTGATGATGGAACGTACGGCGGCATCAACGGTCATGAGGCTGGTGATGTCGTAGTTGATCGAAAGCACGTAATCCACGTGATCCGTGTCCGGATTGCCCATAAAGATCGTGGTGGATTTTAAGATCCGCCCGTCCCTGGTGCGTGTCAGATAGCCGTAACGGTCTTCGATCTCGCTGGCCTTTTTGCCCCTGGCTTCCAGAACCACGTGGGACGGTCCGTCTCCGATCCGGCGGCCGCTGACATGCCCGTTTTCTATGAAAACGACTGTATTTTCAAGACTCCGCCCTCTGAGGTCATGGATGACAACCTCGCAGTTCTGGCCAAACTGCAGCGTCAGGCCGTGGGCGATCTTTTTGAGATGTTCCAAAGTCGTATAGGTATTCAAGAGGATTCCCTTTCTTTCAGATACATATGCGAGTGATTTCTACGCGGATATTGTAACATGTCTTTCGCATCAGGAAAACAATTTTTTTGCCGGGTCAAAAAATAATTAGCGCTCTTTTTATGTTATAATGGTAAAAAACTGAAGGGACTTTCCGTATGAATGTGTTACTCTTTCTGATCATCATTCTGGCATTTATTTTGTTGATCGGCATTCTGAACGAGCGGCTTTTCCATCTCCAGAGCGATATCGCGCTGATCCTGTTTTCCCTGATCCTGTCCATGCTGCTGGCGCTGGCAAGCAAAGTATTCCATATCACGGCGCTGGACAGATTTACGCAGAATATCGGCGAATTCGGGTTTGAAGAGTATCTCATGGACGGCGTGCTCTGTTTCATGCTCTTTGCCGGTGCCAGCAAGGTCAATACGGCAAAGTTCAAACAGAACTTAAGACCGATCTGCCTGCTCGCGCTGCTGACAACGCTGATCTCTTCGTTTGTATACGGCGGGGCTTTTTACCTGATCGCTTATTTTTTGCATCTGCCCATGGATATCTGGACCTGCATTCTGCTCGGCTGCGTGGTCAGTCCGACGGATCCGATCGCAGCGACAGGCATCTTAAGTAAGATCGGCCTGTCCAAGAATGTCTGCTCCATCATCGAGAATGAGTCACTTTTTAATGACGGAACCGGCGTCACGCTCTTCGTGTTTGTGCGTTCCATCGTGATCCACAGCGGCGACAGCAACTTTGCTACCCTGATGTTAAGAGAGATCGTCGGAGCCGTGGCTGTGGCACTCATTGTTTCGTTCCTTCTGTTCCAGCTGATGAAACTGACCAAGGATC
>JAFYDQ010000046.1 GCA_017544705.1 Lachnospiraceae bacterium
AGCCTGCGGATGTTCGCCACAAGCCATCAGACGAAGCCCGAAGCGCGTCTTATATAACAGCACGTAAGCTAAAACGAGCAGAAGCAGGGTTACCAGCATAAACCAGTTAAAATCAAACGACCCGAATGATACGATAAAGGACTTCTTTGACTCGATGTACTGGACAACGGATGAAACGTCATCCGGATTGTTGGCGGTGTTGATCGCCTTGATGATAACAGTCGCCGCCGCGGTGCCGAGCATGTTGAGCGCGGTACCGACAATGGTCTGGTCGGCCTTAAACGTGATACACGCAACGGCAAGGAGCAGCGAGTAGACAAGTCCCACCAGTGCTGCAGCTAAGATCGTTGCGAGAATGATCAAGGCGGAAGGCGCACCGGTCAAATACTTCATGGTCAGCGCACCGCCCATGGCGCCCATGACCATGATGCCCTCAAGGCCCAGATTAATCACGCCCGAGTGCTCGGAAAAGCAGCCGCCAAGGGCAACCAGGATCAGAACGGAAGCATAGATCAATGTGTATTGGATCAGTAATGTCATGCCTGGCCTCCTTCCTGCTGCTGTTTCTTCTCATCGCGCTTATTCAGCCATTTGTTCAGGAACAGTTTCATAAAGAGCACGAAGCCGCACAGATAAATGATGATCGCAGAGATCAGATCGGAGATCTGTGAGCAGTAGAGCTTCTTGTCCACGTAAGCCCCGCCTTCCGTGATGTGCTGGATGAACAGGGACGAGAAAATCGCACCGATCGGGTGCAGGCCGCCAAGGAAGGCAGCCGCGATGCCGTTAAAGCCCATGCCGGGCACGCTGCTTTGCGTGCACTGCCATTGCTCATAACCCGTCAAGTAGAACATGGCGGCACCAAGTCCTGCCAGGGCTCCTGCAATGATGAGCGTTAAGATCATGTTGGTCTTTTCTTTCATGCCGCAGTATTTGGCGGCGTTCTTGTTATAACCGGTCGCCTTGAGTTCGTACCCGAATTTGGTCTTCTCTAAGATGAACCAGACCAGAACGGATATCAGGATCGCCAAAGGGATCGCGACCGTGACATACTGGTTATTGTTAAACAGCTTATCAAGCCCGATATTCGGCAGCAGGGCCGAATGGTTCACGTTTACGATGTTTTTCGTATACGGGGAAGCCGTTTCCTTGACGCTGTAGAGCAGCATGTTGGTCGAATAGAGCGAGAGCCAGTTGAGCATGATGCCTGAGATGACCTCGTTCACGTTGCAGTAGGCTTTTAAGAAACCGGAAATGGCTCCAAGCAGCGCGCCGCTGATGCAGGAGAGCGGAATGCACACAAACCACGGCAGCTGTAAGTAGAGCGCCGTATAAAGTGCCAGTCCCGCGCCGAGTGCATACTGTCCGGCAACGCCGATGTTGAATAAGCCGGTCTTATAAGCAAACAGGATGGAGAGCGAGCACATAAGAAGCGGTGCGGTCTTTACGATCGTGTTCCCGAAATATTTTAACGCCACCGCTGCGCTCGGATAACGGAAGAAATTCCGTACGATATCATATAATGCCGATGCCGCACCTCTCGCATCAATAAAGAGCAGCACGATAAACCCGATAAACAGCCCCAGAATAATGCATGCCAGAGAGGAGAGCAGGGTCTGCATGGCAGGTTTTTTAAGGATCGATTCTTTCTTATTCATTTACGACTGCCTCCTTTCCCGCATCTTTTGCCGAGCCGGTGTTTCTCTTTGCACCGGACATGTAAAGTCCGAGTTCCTCGGCGGTTGTCTTCTTCGGATCCAGTTCCCCGACGATCTCGCCCTCATACATGACTAAGATCCGGTCAGGCACCGTCATGACTTCATCAAGCTCTAAGGATACTAGCAAAACGGCACGTCCTTCGTCACGCTGCGCCACCAGCTGTTTGTGGATGTACTCGATCGCACCGACGTCTAAGCCCCTTGTCGGCTGGACCGCGATCAGAAGTTCCGGCGCCTTATCCAGCTCTCTTGCGATGATTGCTTTCTGCTGGTTACCGCCGGACATGCTGCGTGCTTTCGTGATCGGCCCCTGGCCCGAGCGCACATCGTACTGATCGATCAGCCGCTCTGCATAAGCGCGGATGTTCGGACGCTTAAGCGTGCCGCCCTTTGACGTGAATTCCGGCTCAAAATAGCGCTGTAAGATCATATTGTCTTCCAGGGAATAATCGAGGACGAGGCCGTGTTTGTGGCGGTCCTCCGGAATGTGGCTGATGCCCGAAACGCTGCGCTCCCTGATGGATGCATGCGTGATGTCTTTTCCTTTAAAAGTCACGGTTCCTGATTTTACCGGCTCCAGTCCTGTTAAGCCGTAAACCAGTTCTGTCTGGCCGTTTCCGTCGATCCCCGCGATGCAGACGATCTCGCCGGAACGCACATCAAACGAAACATCCTTTACGGCGTTGTTCTTGTGCAGCTTGCTGGCAACGGTCAGCCCATTTACCTGCAAGATCACATCGCCCGGTGTCTTGTCTTCTTTATGGACCGCAAATTCCACGTTTCTTCCGACCATCATGCGGGACAACTCTTCCTTCGTGGTATTTGCGACCTCCACGGTGCCGATGTATTTGCCCTTACGGAGCACGGTACATCTGTCGGCAACCGCCATGATCTCGTTCAGTTTATGGGATATAAATAAGATCGATTTGCCCTCGGCCGAGAGATTGCGCATGATCTGCATCAGCTCGTCGATCTCCTGCGGCGTCAAAACGGCCGTCGGCTCGTCAAAGATCAGGATCTCATTTTCGCGGTAGAGCATCTTTAAGATCTCGGTTCTCTGCTGCATGCCGACTGTGATGTCCTCGATCAGGGCATCGGGGTTGACTTTTAATCCGTACTTTTCGGATAATTCCAGGATCTTCTCCCTTGCTTCCTTCTTCTGCAGAAGGCCGTTTTTCGTGGGCTCCACGCCTAAAATAATGTTATCCAGAACGGAAAAACATTCCACCAGTTTGAAGTGCTGGTGCACCATGCCGATCCCCAGGTCATTGGCATCGTTGGGATTCTGGATCCTGACTTCCTTCCCGTCTTTTTTTATGATACCTTTCTCCGGCTGATAGAGTCCGAACAAAACGGACATCAGTGTAGACTTACCCGCACCGTTCTCCCCCAGAAGTGCATGGATCTCACCTTTCTTCAGTTGGAGGGTAATGTCATCATTTGCAATGATGCCGGGGAAAATCTTGGTAATGCCGAGCATTTCGATCGCATATTGATTTTCCAAAAGCGTTACCTCCATAAGTTTTTCACCATTGTACTATATATAGTAAGAAGTTTCAACGAAAGATACTAAATTTTGTGATTTTGACCGACAAAAGAATTGCCATTTTACGCGTGCTGTGATAGACTAGTGTTTAGCTGAAATGCACTTATTTTTTTCAGGAGGGAAAAACTATGAAAAAGGTAGTATCGATTCTCCTTGCGGTTGCAATGGTTGCTGCACTTCTTACAGGTTGCGGCGGCAAAGGTGCTGCAGGAGCAGGCGGTTACAAGATCGCCATGATCACGGACTACGGTGATATCACCGACCAGTCCTTCAACCAGACAACTTACGAAGCATGTAAGGCATTCGCGGAAGCCAACGGTTTGGAATTTACCTATTATAAACCCGCAGGCGACTCCACAGCCGATCGTGTTGCCATGGTTGATACGGCAGTTGCGGAAGGCTACAACGTACTTGTTATGCCGGGTTATGCATTCGGCGGCACACTCGTTGAAGCAGCTCCGAACTATCCGGATGTGAAGTTCATCGCACTAGACGTTGCAGAAGGTGATATCCTTGAAGCAGCAGTCGGCAAGGCAGGTGAGCAGTATGACTACAATCCCGCTAACTGGGATATGGCGAAGTACTTCGACATGAGCAACGTTTACTGCGCAGTATACCAGGAAGAACTTTCCGGTTACCTTGCAGGCTACGCTGCAGTGAAACTCGGCTACACACAGCTTGGTTTCTTAGGCGGTATGGCAGTTCCGGCCGTTATCCGTTACGGCTACGGCTTCGTTCAGGGCTGTGACGCAGCAGCAGCTGAACTTGGTGAGACCGTTGACGTGAAGTACGCATACGGCAACCAGTTCTTCGGCGATGCGGACATCACCGCAGCAATGGACACCTGGTATCAGGGCGGCACAGAGGTTGTTTTCGCAGCAGGCGGCAGCATCTACACATCCGCTTGTGAAGCAGCTGTTAAGACCGGCGGCAAAGTCATCGGCGTAGACGTTGACCAGGCTCCGATCATCGACGGCGCTTACGGTGCAGGCTTAACGGTTACATCCGCTATGAAGGGTCTGTATCCGACAACTTACAATGCACTTACAGACATCTGCCTGAAAGACGGCTGGGCAAATTATGCAGGCAAAGTCGCAACACTGGGTATCGTGAACGGCGACGATCCGTCTGCCAACTATGTACAGCTTCCGGATTCCACACAGTTTGCTGACGGCAAGTTCACCAAGGATGACTACAAGGCTTTGGTAAAGGGTATGGCTGACGGTTCCATCAAGGTTTCCAATGATATTTCCGCAGATCCGGTTACCCCGAACGCAAATGTTGACTATCAGGGCAACATTAAATAACAATTGCTGACCCTAAGCTCCGCGCCGGACTTCGGCGCGGGGCTTTTCTGGGTTTTTTGGAACAATGGCGAAATCAGCGGACAATAAGCCGGCCAAGCCCACAGCGAAGGAACGGCACGACAAAAGAGCAGCACAGAAAAAACAGGTGGCATCGATCATTCTGATCACCCTCGAGGTGGTCATATTGATCGGTGTGATCTTTGTTTTCTTTCATTTCTTTTTCAAACTGAAAAACCGTGATTTTGACGACACGAAACCGGTCGAGACGGCACAGGAGAATAACGGCGGCGAGACCGCTTCCGGCAGCGTGAACGTCGATAACGACAAATTTGCGCTGACCTGCTACAAACTGCAGATCGTCCGCGATGTGGACGGCAAGCCGGTCGCGCTGATCTATTTCACATTCACCAATAAAACCAGCGAACCCTTAAGTATGTCCGATGTCTTCCCGCCCAAGGTCAGACAGGGTGAGAACGACTGCGAGACCTTTGCGACGCTTGAGGATGCGCCGGATGAGCTCTATAACCGCGACACGCAGATCAGCGATGGGCAGACCATCGAGTGCTGCTACGCCGTCAGACTGCACGACACCATGGATACGATCACGCTTACGATCCATGATAATTATGAAACGTTCACGGATATCGGATCGGTGGACATCCCGCTGCAGAGCACGGGCGGGAGTGCAGATGATGCTTCCGGCGCAGGAGAAGGCGCCGCGTCAGATGCGCAAACAGAACAAACCGGGGAGTAACAGGATATGAAAATCATCATCGTAGGCTGCGGCAAGGTCGGCATGACGCTTGCGGAGCGGCTGAATGCAGAGGGACATGACATCACGCTGATCGATAAGGATGCGGCGATCCTTCGGACAACGGCGGACCGGATCGATGTCATGGGCCTTGAGGGGAACGGCGTCAGTTACCAGGTGCAGGAGGAAGCCGGCATCAAGCAGGCGGACCTTCTGATCGCGACCACCGATTCCGACGAGCAGAACATGCTCTGCTGCCTGATCGCGAAGAAAGCCGGCGACTGTCATACGATCGCCAGGATCCGCGACCCCGAATACATCAAAGAAGTCCAGTTTATCAGTGAAGAACTGAACATGTCGATGGTCATCAATCCCGAAAGAGAGGCGGCACTCGAGGTTTCGCGCCTCATCAAATATCCCTCCGCGATCAAGATCGATACATTTGCCAAGGGCAGAGTCGACTTAATGAAGCTCGTGATCCCGGAAGGCTCGGAGCTTGACGGCTTAAAGGTCTTTGAGGTCAACACGAAGTTAAAATGCAGGATCTTGATCTGTATCGTCGAGCGTGGTGAGGAAGTCCTGATCCCCGGCGGTAATTTCGAGCTCCGCAGCGGCGACCGCCTATCCTTTGTCGGCGCCCACAGGCAGGCCCAGGATTTCTTCAAGAAGGCG
This sequence comes from Lachnospiraceae bacterium, assembly GCA_017544705.1. GTDB lineage: Bacteria > Bacillota > Clostridia > Lachnospirales > Lachnospiraceae > UBA2868. The sequence continues at coordinate 5,995 of JAFYDQ010000046.1, forward strand.
CACGTTGCAAACAACGCGATCAAATCGATCTTACTCATCGGCGGCGGCAAGATGACCTACTATGTGGCGAAAATGCTGGAAGATACGGGTACAAGCGTCAAAATCATCGAGCGCGAGTTCAAGACCTGCCAGCAGCTTTCCGAACTCCTTCCCAAAGCAACGATCATCAACGGCGACGGTACCGACCAGCAGCTGTTATTGGATGAGGGGATCGAACAGGTCGGCGCGATCGCGACGTTTACCGGCATTGACGAGGAAAACATCATGCTGTCCCTCTATGCCGGAAGCCTGAACCCGAAAGCCAAAATGATCACGAAGATCAACCGGATCGGCTTTGACAACGTGATCCGGAGCATGAATCTTGGCAGCGTGATCAATCCGCAGCTGATCAGTGCGGACCGGATCGTGAGCTATGTCCGGGCCATGCAGAATTCCATGGGTTCCAATATCGAGACACTCTTCCGCGTGGCAAACGGCGCTGAGGCGCTGGAATTCCGCGTGGAACAGGAATCGGAAGTCACGGATAAGGAACTCATGCAGTTAAAGCTCAAGCCGGGGCTGCTGGTTGCCTGCATTTACCGCGGCGGCAAGGTGATCATCCCGAACGGCCAGGACTGCATCCAAAAGGGCGATTCTGTTGTGATCGTAACGACCCAGACCGGCTTAAACGATCTGACGGATATCCTTGCATAATTTACGAAATAAACCGGCTTAGCCGGATGATATAGGACACAAACATGAACCGTAGAATGGTCATCTACATCTTGAGCTGGGTATTGCGGATCGAAGCGATCCTGATGCTCCTGCCCATTATAACGGCTGTAATTTACAGGGAGCCGGAGATCAAGTATTTCCTGATCACGGCCATCGCCTGTGCGCTCTTTGCCATTCTGATTTCCCCGCGCAGACCCAAGGATGAGAAACTCTATACCAGGGAAGGCTTTGTATCGGTTGCCTTAAGCTGGGTGCTGCTCTCGGTCTTTGGCTGCATGCCGTTTTACGTCAGCGGCGAGATCCCGGGCTTCGTCGACGCCCTGTTTGAAACGGTTTCCGGTTTTACGACGACAGGTGCTTCGATCTTAAATAACGTCGAAGCAATGTCCCATTGCATGCTGCTCTGGCGCAGCTTTACGCACTGGATCGGCGGCATGGGGATTTTGGTCTTCGTGCTTGCGATCTTACCTACATCGGGAGCGGATAACATTCATATCATGCGCGCGGAAAGCCCGGGGCCATCCGTTGGCAAACTCGTTCCCAAG